>CAZFSH010000196.1:0-5563 GCA_964521935.1 uncultured Propionivibrio sp. | reverse complement strand
TTTGATTTGACGTTGGTGGATTAACGGCGAGAGTCAGAGAGCGAAAGTCAGTCGCCGTCCCACAGCGACTGACTTTTTATTTTCTGCGCAGCACGTAAAGACCGACGACAACCATCGGCAAACTGAGCCACTGGCCCATGCTCACAACATACGACACACCAAAAATGCCGTGATCCGGCTCGCGGAAAAATTCGGCCAGAAAACGCAGCGTTCCATAGCCCACCAAAAACATACCGGATACCGCCTGAATCGGACGCTGCCGCGAAGAGAACCACCACAACAACAGAAACAGGAGCAAGCCCTCACCGGCGGCCTGATACAGTGGTGAGGGATGGCGTGGTTGTGCATCCACGTAGGGAAAAATCATCGCCCAGGGCAGGCTCGGATCGGCAACGCGCCCCCACAATTCGCCATTGATGAAATTGCCGATGCGGCCAGCCATCAAACCCAGCGGCACCAGCGGCGCGATGAAGTCGGTTACCTGAAAAAATGTTTTCCCCGACTTGCGCGCCCACAGGGCCATGGCAACGAGCACGCCAAGAAACCCGCCATGGAAGCTCATGCCACCTTTCCACACCGCGAGAATTTCGCCCGGATGCTGCAGGTAATAAGCTGGATCATAAAAGATCACCTGCCCTAGCCGCCCACCGAGCACGACACCGAGCACACCGTAGAAGAGCAAATCATCAAGATCGACTGGCGACATGCCATGCCAAGGCTGACTCAGTGCCCGCCGTCGGCCAAGGAAGAGAAAGGCCATAAAGCCGGTCAGGTACATGAGCCCGTACCAACGCACGGCCACCGGCCCGATACTCAGGGCGATAGGATCAAATTGGGGATGAATCAGCATGCCGACAGTTTAGCGGCAGGAAACCTTAAAGCCGGCCCTAGTGATTACTGGCGCTGATCACAGCATGCTCGGTGCGTTCAATCAGCTTGTCGAGTTCGCCTGAGGCTTTCATGCTGCGGATCGCATTACCGATGCGCGCCGCCAAGGCTTCATGCTTGGGATGCAACATGGTATGCAAGTCCAGGCGGGCCAATTCGCCGACCTGTTCGACACGGCTAAGCGCCAAGCGCTTGATCATCATGCGACCGTTGATACCGGTATCAATCGCCACATCAATACGGCCGGCGTCGAGCATGCGAAACAGCTGCTCATAATCGCTCACCACCTCCACCTTGCTCAAGCCGGCGACAGCCGCTTCGGCATGGGCAATGCCGCGCACCGTGCCAACCCGGTAGGATGCCAATTCGGCTTTATCCTTAATGGGTTTCTGACCCTGGCGGGCAAAAACAGCGGTGGTTAAGTAGTAGTAGGGTGGATCAACCCGGATCAGGCTCGGGTTGCGCTCACTGTAAGCGCGAATCCGCGCCACCTCGCCATCTTTCTCACCCCGCAGCAAGGCGGCATTGGCCCGCGCGCCCGGCAACGGCTCTACCTGCGCGACAAGGCCGGCAGATTTATAGATTTCCTTAAGTAGAATTTCGGCCACCAACTGCTCGGTGGCCTTCTCATTCGCAGCAAGGCGTAGCTCTTGTGCCCAAACCAGTTGGCTGAGCAGCAACGCGATACCGCCCAGCATAGCCAGCAGCCACTGGCGCATGGGGAACATGACGCCAGATTCGACTTGTTTATCCACCGCCCAATCCACCAAGGTCACCAAGGCCTTACCCATTTCACGACGTCCTCATGCCCCCCGGTCTTGCGCCGGGCAATTGGATTCTGCACCATTTCAGAGAGAAGTGGCTGGCTTTATCACTATTATTAGTGAGGCTATTTTCCTCAGGCTGCGACCTCACGAACAAAACCATAAAACCCATCAATCAGGCGGTCAACATCGTCTTCCGTGGTGTCCGGGCACACCAGAATCATGTTGTGGAACGGTGTAATCAACAAGCCGCGATTGAGCAAGTACAAGTGAATCGCGTGCTCCAGTTCCGAGTCGAGAATCTTTTCGGCCTCCGTGCCGTTGGTCGGCGGCGTAGCGGTGAATTGAAACTCGGTTCGCGCACCAACTTGCGTAACACACCAGGGCAGCTTCGCCGTGGTGATCACATCACGCAAGCCATCACCCAGACGCTGGGCCAGCTTGAACATGTAGCCGTAGGCCTCGTCGGTCATGACATGCTCAAGGTTGGCGCGCATGGCGGCACTGGCGAGCAGGTTGGCCGTCAGCGTCGTGCCGATACCGGAGTGTCCGGGCGGAGCATTGCGCTTGGCGTCTTGCGCACGCTTGGCCAACTCTTCTGAAAAGCCATACACCGCGCAGGGCAGGCCGCCGCCAACGGGCTTGCCAACGACGAACATGTCCGGCTTCAAGCCATAGGCTTTGGTGTAGCCGCCGGGGCCGGTGGAAATCGTGTGCGTTTCGTCGATCAGGAGCAGAGCGCCGTGCTGCTTGATGATCTTCTGCGCGGCTTCCCAGTAGCCGGGCGCGGGCAAGACCATACCGATGTTGGTCATCGCCGGTTCCGCGAGCACGGCGGCCACATCGCCTTCAGCAAGAATGGCATCCAGCGCCGCAAGGTCGTTGAACTCAACCACCTTGGTGTATTGCGTCAGGTCATAGACTTGCCCGAGCAAACTGTCGCGCTGGGTCGGTACGCCGTCGATCAGGTCGACGAAAACGTCGTCGACGGTGCCGTGATAGCAGCCGTTGAAAATCACAATCTTCTTGCGTCCGGTGGCGGCACGTGCCCAGCGGATAACAAAGCGATTGGCATCGGTCGCCGTCATGGCGAACTGCCAGTAAGGCAGGCCAAAGCGGCGTGACAACTCACCGGCGACCCAAACGGCATCTTCCGAGGGCAGCATGGCCGTCAGACCTTTGGCGGCTTGCGCGGCGATCGCCTTGGCTACCGGCTCGGGTGAATGGCCGAACATGGCACCGGTGTCGCCCAGGCAAAAATCGACGTATTTGTGACCATCGACGTCGGTAAAGCTGGCGCCTTTGGCCTGCTCGACGTAGAGCGAGAATGGCGTGCTCCAGTCATTCATCCAGTGCAGGGGGACACCGAACATCAGGTGCTCGGCCGCGCGTACCGACAAGGCTTTTGATTTGGGGCGTGCGGCAGCAAAGGCGGCGCGTTCTGTCTGGAATAGCGCTTGGGCTTTTTCCCAATTGATGCCGTGGCGCAGTGCGGTAGTAGCTGTGGTCATAGTTATCTCCTCGTATTGTTAAACCAGCAACTGCAGGTGCTCGCGCTCCCACGCTGTGATGCCTTTGTTGAACGTCTCCGACTCCTTGCGCTTGACCGCACAGAAAGCCTGAACGAATTCGGTGCCGAGAATCTCGTGCAGTTCTTCACAATCGGACAGTTCGCGGATGGATTCATCCAGGTTGGCCGGCAGCTCGAAATGATCGTCATGCGCGTCATCGTAAGCGGAAGCCGTCAGCGGTTCCGATGCTTCGAGGTTTTCCACCATGCCCAGATAGCCGCAGGCGAGTGTTGCCGCCATCGCCAGATACGGATTCACATCCACGCCGGGCACACGGTTTTCGAGGCGGCGCGCCTGTGGGCCGGAATTGGGAATGCGGATGCCGCAGGTGCGGTTGTCGTAACCCCAGCAAACATTGGTCGGCGCCGCCATGTTTTTGACCAGACGACGATAGGAATTGACGTAGGGTGCGAACATCGGCATCGCCTTGGGCATGTATTTCTGCATGCCGGCAATGTGTGAATAACAGGTCGGTCGCGGTACCGTCTTCCTTGGAGAAAATGTTCTTACCGGTCTTGCTATCGACGATGCTCTGGTGAATGTGCATGGCGCTACCCGGCTCGTCCTGCATGGGCTTGGCCATGAAGGTGGCGAAAATCTTATGGCGGTAGGCGGTTTCGCGCACGGCACGCTTGAACAGGAACACGCGATCGGCCAGATCCAGCGCATCGCCATGCGAGAAGTTGATCTCCATCTGGCCGGCACCGACTTCGTGAATCAAGGTTTCCACCCCCAGATTCGCCGCTTCGCAGAACGCCGACAGTTCCTGGAAGAAGGGATCGAAGTCATTCACTGCATCAATTGAAAACGACTGCCGACCAGTTTCGGTCCGGCCATTACGGCCCACCGGCGGACGCAGCGGCTCGTGCGGATTGTTGTTTTGCGCGATCAGGTAGAACTCCATTTCGGGCGCTACGACCGGACGCCAGCCTTTCGACTCATAGGCACGCAACACGCGGCGCAGCACAGCGCGCGGCGACAGCGCCACCGGACGGCCGTCGAAATCCTGGCAATCGTGAATGACTACGGCGACCGACTCCAGCGCCCAGGGCACCATGCGCACCGTGTTGGCATCCGGCACGCAGACCATGTCGGGATCGGAAGCGCCGGCAAAGCGCTCGAATTCGGCGAATTCGCCATTGACCGTGATGTTGAGCACGGCCTTGGACATTTTCATGCTCTCTTCGGCCAGAAACAGGTTGCGCGGCACGATCTTGCCGCGGGCAATGCCCGTCATGTCGGGGATAACGCACTCCACTTCGTGAATGCGATTGTCTTTAAGAAATTGAACCAGTTGCTCGTTCATGAGGCCCTCCTCCGGGCATATTTGATCAAACATATCGCCGCAATTACAGAGATATGAGCATTAATTGTATTTATTGGCGAATATCTTGTCAAGATTTGATCAAATCTGTAATCTGTACGTATGAAAACCGCTGACTCCGCTTCATTACAGGACGCCACCTATCACCAGTTGCGCCAGTGGCTGACACTGGGCCGCGTCGTTCCCGGTGAGCGCCTCAAGATTCGCTCGCTCGCCCAAACGCTGGGCGTCAGCGAAATGCCGGTACGCGCCGCCCTGCAGCGCCTTGCCGCCGAAGGGGCGCTGAAAAATGTGCCCAATGTCGGCGTCACCGTTCCCAAGCTCACTCGTCACGAGTTTGACGACATTCTCGCCACTCGCCTGATTCTCGAAGGTGAAGCGGCCGAGCGCGGGGCGCTCAAGCTCTCCGCCGCCGAGCGTATTGATGCGCAACGCCTGTGCCGGCAAATGGCCAAGAGCGTTGCCGAAGGCAAGCTCAAGGATTACCTGGATGCCAACGAAGCCTTTCACCTGCTGCTCTACCGCGCCGCTGGCTCGCCACTACTGATGGAGTTGATTGATACGGTCTGGATGCGCATCGGGCCACTCTCGACACGCCTCAACGAAGACCCGCATGTCTGGGCCAGCATGAACGATGCCCATGAGGACATTGTCGCGGCGCTGCAACGCAACGACGCCGCCGCCGTACGCCGGGGTATCGAAAAGGACTTGTTCTGCGCCGGGCAATATTTACGCAGCCTGTGCACGGAGTAGCGAAAAGTCAGTCGCGGTTACCGAAGGGCCAGGTTAGGAGGGACGGCACGTAGAAGCTGCATTAGCGCCTGCGTTTCGGCGCCCCTACAATCGCGTTTTACGCGCACCGTGACGATGCTGACGATTCACGATCATCCTCCCCCAAACAACGAGTACCTGCAGATCCGAATTCATCGCCTGACGCTGCTCGGGTTCATGAGTTCGCTGCTCATTCACCTCGTTGTGCTCTTTGGACTGCCGCAAACTCCCATCACCACGGGCGA
>CAZFSH010000195.1:0-5611 GCA_964521935.1 uncultured Propionivibrio sp. | reverse complement strand
AAATCCATTGGCGTCGGTCAATACCAGCATGACGTCAATCAAAGCAAATTGGCCCGTCAGCTTGATGCCGTGGTTGAGGATTGCGTGAACTCGGTTGGCGTCGATGTGAACACTGCCTCCGCCCCCTTGCTCGCGCGCATCTCCGGCTTGAACAGCACGCTGGCGAGCAATATCGTCAGCTACCGCGACAGTCACGGCGCCTTCCCCTCGCGCGAAGCGCTCAAGCAGGTGCCACGGCTGGGTGAAAAAACCTTTGAACAGGCCGCCGGCTTCCTGCGCGTCAATGATGGCGAAAATCCGCTGGACAAATCCGCCGTGCACCCGGAAGCCTACCCGGTGGTCGAGCGCATCCTCGCCGACATCAAGAAAGGTGCGAAAGAGCTGCTTGGCGACAGTCGCGCGGTGAAGGCGCTTAAAGCCGAGAAGTACGTCGACGAACGCTTCGGTCTGCCCACCGTGCAAGACATCCTCAAAGAGCTGGAAAAACCGGGCCGCGATCCGCGCCCCGAGTTCAAAACCGCGTCGTTCAAAGAGGGCGTCGAAGAGCTCAAAGACCTGCAGCCAGGCATGCTGCTCGAGGGCGTAATCACCAATGTCACCAACTTCGGCGCCTTCGTTGACATCGGCGTGCATCAGGACGGCTTGGTGCATATCTCGGCGCTGTCCAATACTTTCGTCAAAGACCCGCATTCAGTGGTCAAAGCCGGCGATGTGGTGAAAGTGAAAGTGCTGGAAGTCGACATCGCGCGCAACCGCATTGCCTTGACCATGCGTCTCACCGATGAACTGCCACAAAAAACCGGCGACGGAAAAGTCAGCTCCCGTGGCACGGCGCCAACGCATTCCCGAGCAGCGCAGATGTCTCAGCGCCAACCGGAGCCGGCAGGCAACAGCGCCATGGCGGCGGCGTTTGCCAAACTCAAGCGCTGATGCTAGGCTAACGCCAGTAATTCGCGAGAGCTGCTTAGCGAAATTAACCAACGGCCCAGCGTAGCGTCCAACATCCGCTACGGCAAGGGTAATCGGGGACAATATTATCTGCCCCTGACTACCCTTTCCCGTCAGCGTAGACAGTTCTCCAACGGCGCTATGACTAGCCTGCCGCGCCAGAGGGGCGCCTTGAAACGCGCACATAACCCCTTGACGTACGTACGCCATAACGTACCATATCGTCTTCTTTGAGGGAGCACGAAATGCACACACTTACTGCCAGCGAAGCTCGCGCCAATCTGTATCGGCTCATAGACCAAACAGTGGAGTCGCACGAGCCCATCATCATTTCCGGGAAACGCAGCAGTGCCGTGCTGCTCTCCGCAGAGGATTGGAGTGCCATTCAAGAAACACTGTATCTACTGGCCGTACCTGGCATGCGCGAGTCCATCAAGGCGGGCATGGCGGAGCCCCTCGCAAAAAGTTCCAAGGCGCTTAAGTGGTGAGCTGGGAAATTGTTTATGCCAAACAAGCAATGAAAGACGCCAAAAAGCTTGCTGCAAGTGGTCTAAAACCAAAGGCACAAGAACTTCTCGCGGTTCTTGCTGGCGACCCATTTCAAAATCCACCACCCTTCGAGAAGTTGGTCGGAGATCTGGCCGGCGCATATTCGCGTCGCATCAATATTCAGCACCGCATCGTGTACGAAGTCTTTGACAAAGAAAAAACGGTTCGCGTCTTGCGCATGTGGACGCACTATGAATGAGCAACAGGTAATCCAATGAACGGGCACCGTTTCAGCCACCGCTCGCCCCCCTCGCTATTGTTAGCGATTACAAGTCGATCGTGAACGGCTAAGGTGCTAGCTCTACCGCCCATTCCTAGAATGGGTGGCGTCACTTTTCAGGTAAGCACTCCCGATGTCTGCACAACACACTGATCAGCTGATCACCGATTCCGTCATGAAGGACCTGGCCATTCCGCCGCGTCCGGCCATGGTCATGATGCTGCAAGAAGAGCTGGGGAAAGATGATCCCGACATCGCCCATGTCAAACGCACCATTGCCAAAGACGCGGGGCTTGCCGGGGCTATGCTTAAGGCCGTTAACTCAGCGGCCTTCGGCCTGACGCGCAAAGTCACCAGCGTGCCGCAGGCCATTGACATCATCGGGCTGCGCAACGTTTCCAACATTGCCATGGCGATTGCCCTGCGTCAGCAGATGAACAAAGGCAAAGGCGGTGCCTCGCTGGAGCGCTTTTGGGATACCGCCGAAAAAGTCGCGCAACTGTGCGCCTATCTGGCTCGCCAGCTACGTGGCATCGCCGCCGATGAAGCCTATACCTATGGCCTGTTTCACGACTGCGGCATCGCCGTGCTGATGAACCGCTTCGAAAGCTACCGCGATGTGCTGATCGAAGCCAACGCCGCGTGCGATCAGCGCTTTACCGGCGTGGAAGAGCGCCTCGTCGGCACCAACCATGCCGTTGTCGGCTACTTTCTGGCGCGCTCGTGGTCGCTGCACATGTCTTTGTCGCGCGCCATTCTCCTGCACCATGAACTGGACGTCTTCCGTGGCGAAGCCAAAGACGACATCACCTGCCTGAATTTTGTCGCCATCGGCCACTTGGGCAATCACATCCACCATTGCATGACGCGCAAAACTGACGACATCGAATGGCTGAAATTTCAGACACCGATCATGGCCCACTTCGGTATTCATGAAGAAGACCTTGAGCACCTGATCGCCGATGCCGAGTCACACCTCAGTCAGTAGCGCCGTCCCACAGCGACTGACTTTTCGCTCACCGTTTATCCGCGCATCAAGGCAATCAGCTCAGTCGTCGACGGCAGCGCAATCGCGTCGCCGTTTTCGCCCAACACGCCCTCGGCAAGCGCACGCTTGTCATGGTGCAGATCAACAATGCGCTCCTCCAGCGTCCCCTTGTTCACCAAGCGATACACCGTCACCGGACGTAACTGGCCCATGCGGTGAGCGCGACCCATGGCCTGATCTTCGGCTGCCGGGTTCCACCACGGGTCGGTAATGATCACGTAGTCCGCCGCGGTCAGGTTCAAACCAAAGCCACCGGCCTTGAGGCTGATCAAAAAGAAATCGCCCTCACCCGCCTGAAACGCTGCCACACGGCGCGTGCGCTCAGCCGGTGGCGTCGCGCCATCAAGATATTGGTAACGCAAGCCAGCGGCGTCCAGCGGCTCGCGCAGCAAACTCAGGAAGTCCACAAACTGGCTGAACACCAGCGTCTTATGGCCGTTGGCCGCCAACTCAGACGCCAGCTCGGCAAAGGCGCGCACCTTGGCACCAACGATGCCCAGCTCCGGCGAGACCAGACGCGGGTCGCACGCGGCGCGGCGCAAGCGCGTCAGCTGAGCGAGGATGTTCAGGCGGGCCTGCCCCCCTTCAGTCGCGGCAGCTTTCTCGGCATCGGTAATCGCACGCCGGCGCAGCGCTTCGTAATGCGCGGCCTCATCCGGCTCGGCCGCGACAGCCAAAGCCAGCTCGGTGCGCGGCGGCAGTTCCTGCAAGACCTGACCTTTGGTTCGGCGCAGCACAAAGGGCGCGATCAGGCGACGCAACACATGCTGCGCTTCGCGGTCACGATCGCGCTCAATCGGGCCGGCAAAGCGGTCATTAAAGCGATTCAGGCTACCGAGCAAACCCGGATTACAGAAACGCATCACCGACCACAACTCCGCCAACCGGTTCTCCACCGGCGTGCCCGAGAGCGCCAGCCGGAAGTTCGCCGGAATATCAAACAAGGCCTGGCTGCGCTTGGCCGCGGCGTTCTTCACTGCTTGCGCTTCATCGGCGATCAGGGTGTTCCACTCGCGCGCGGCAAAGGCTTCGCCAGCCTGCTGCATGAGCGTGTACGACACCAGCAGCACGCCTCCCGCCTGCACCGACTCGATCACACCTTCGCGTTCGCCTTCGCCGTAAATCGTCGCCTCCAGGCTGGGCGCAAAGCGTTCCAGCTCGGCTTTCCAGTTGCCACACAATGAGGTCGGCGCGACCACCAAGGCCGGGCCATCAGCCGCGCGTGCGAGCAACACGGCAATCGCCTGCACGGTTTTGCCCAGCCCCATGTCGTCGGCCAGCACCGCGCCAAAGCCGGCTGCAGCCAGCTGCATGACCCACTGATAGCCATCCTCCTGATACGGGCGCAATTCCGCCTGCAAGCTGCTGGGCAAGGCCGGGCGCTGGGCGAGCGAGCGCTCCCAGGCGGCCACCCGATCAATAAACGCGCCATCGGCCTCGACATCAATATCCGCCAGTGCATCGTCCAGCCAGGCACTGGCAATGGTGGGAATACGCACACCGTCTTTATCCGCTTCAGCCACGGCAGCGATGGCATTCAGCCGCTCACGTAAGGCGTGCGAGAGCGCCAGATATTGGCCATCGCCCAGCGCAATAAAGCGGCTGCGGCCGGCGGCGGCTTCGAGCAATTGTTCGAGGGCAAAAACGCGACCTTCATCAAGGCTGGCTTTGCCGCGCAAATTGAACCAGTCACGCTGTCCGGTCACCTGCAGCTGCAGCTGCGCCAGATCAATGCGACTGACGCGCACCGGCTTGCCGCGCGGCCAATCGATGCCGCTCAGGGCAGTCAGCGTCGGCAGCGATTCGACCAAGCCCAAGGCCAACTCGGGCTCGGGCACCGGCCATTCGCACACCATGTCGCCACGGCGCGGCGGCGGCAAAAAGGGCGCGACATCGAGCACGGCGTTCAAATGCGCGGTTTCAGCGGCAAGGTCGCGGCGCGTGCCCAGACTTTCACCCTGTATCGTCGCCGAGACCATTTCGCGGCCTTGACCCGGCATCAGGCGCG
The DNA here is from genome assembly GCA_964521935.1 of uncultured Propionivibrio sp. Classification (GTDB taxonomy): domain Bacteria; phylum Pseudomonadota; class Gammaproteobacteria; order Burkholderiales; family Rhodocyclaceae; genus JADJEF01. The sequence continues at coordinate 838 of CAZFSH010000195.1, read as the reverse complement.
GGCCATCAGGGCCGAGCGGCGCTGCCACGAGACGCAACAGCAAGCCATCGTTCAGGGGCGAGAGCTCGGCCCGCAAACGCGATTCGCCCGGCACCTCGCGCTCGGCGCTGGCGTGATCGGCGTGCACCGAAAAATGCGTCGACAAGGCGCGTAAGGCGCTGCCCAACTCATCCTGCGCGGTATCGGGCACGCGAAAACCGTCGGCGAGTAATTGCGCCGCGCGCCGCTGCGCCGGCGTGAAGCGGATCACGCGCAGACGCTGCGCCGACTCGCGCAACACGATGGTGCTGCGCCGCGCTTCGTAATCGCGCTCCGCATTCACGTCAGCAAAGAAGCGCGGGGCGTTGGGGTCGGGTGTCGCCGGGTCGGGGCTGACGCGCACGGCAAAGCCTTCGGCTTCGCGCACCACCTCGACTTCGGGCGTACCGGCTACCACGTCGACAAAGGTATCGGGCGCTGTGTGCAAAGCCACACAAGGGTGAGCAATCAAGGCCATCATGGCGGCAGCGCGGTCCATGCTGATGTTGCGTTTGTTGTAGCGATCGACGCGCAGTGCCTGTGCGACTTTGGCATCATTCGGCGCCAGCTTGGCATTGCCCACGAGACGCGACAGGGGAATCGGCTTGGCCTTGCCCCAGCCACGCAAGCCGCGTTTTTGTTCCATCGGCTCGATCAGCTCTACACGTCCATCGCTGGCGAGTTCAACCACCCACACCAGCCGCGCAGCGCTATCGCTGGCCGCGCCTGCGACGGCGTGTTCTTCGCCCAAGGCACTGAGGGCCGCGAGCACGTTGCGCCATTTTTCACCGCTCTCGCCAACGAAAAAGTCGCTGACACC
>CAZFSH010000194.1:0-5671 GCA_964521935.1 uncultured Propionivibrio sp. | reverse complement strand
CCGGAAACCATTCGGCTGTCACGCCGCACGCATACCATCCTGTGGCAGAACATCGCCTTGGCACTGGGCATCAAAGCTGTGTTTCTGGGTTTGGCTGTCTTTGGCAGCGCCAGTATGTGGATGGCGGTATTTGCCGACATGGGCGCAAGCCTGATCGTGGTCGCCAATGGCTTGCGTATCTTGCGGAGTAATACTGATGCCAGCCGCTGAGAATGCCTGGGAGCCTGTCACCAGCCGTCGGTATTTTGGCGTGGCATTGGCTGCGGGGATCGCCGACCAGGGCACCAAGTTCGCGATCACGCAGTGGCTCGATTTGGGGCAATCGGTTGTGGTGACCCCATTTTTCAATCTGGTGCATGTGCTCAACCCGGGAGCAGCATTCAGTTTTCTGGCCGGAGCGGGCGGCTGGCAGCGCTACTTTTTCATTCTTCTGGGGACGGGCATATCACTCTGGCTGGCTTTTCTCCTGCATAAAGGTGTCCCAAATCGGTGGGAAGCAGGCGGCTACAGCCTGCTCTTGGGCGGGGCTATGGGCAATGTCATCGACCGGGTATGGGGCGGAGCAGTGATCGACTTTTTGGATGTGCATGTGGCCGGCTGGCATTGGCCAGCTTTTAATGTCGCCGACATCGCCATCAACATCGGTGTCGGCCTGCTGCTTTGGTCCTCGTTCGTCCAGCCCACAGCGCAGGCTGATGCCACTCGATGATTCGATGGCTTTTATGCGAGTTGTGCTTTCACCGTAACCCCTGTTAGAAGGAGTCTCGTCTCATGTTGTCGTCTATGCGCTGTTGCATGCGTCGCTCATCCTTGTTGTTTGTACTCGGCGTTGGCTCGGCCATGGCAGCGGAACAACCGTTGCCTCCCGATGAAGCCTTCAAGTTCAGTGCCGCACTCAACGGCAATGACACTGTCGTGGCAAAAATCATTCTGGCCAAGAAGCATTACCTGTACAAAAGCAAAACCCGCTTTGCCTTGAAGAATGCCAGTGGCGTCATGCTCAAAGAAATTCAGATGCCGGTGGGTGAAATGAAGAATGACCCGTTCTTTGGCATGATCGAGGTCTACAAAGTCCCGATTACCGTGACACTTCCTCTGGAGCGTTCTCCAAAGGCGCAAGGCTTGACCTTGTATGCAACCTACCAGGGATGCAATGAATCGCTGGGCATCTGCTATCCCCCCATCGAAAAGACAGTCGATCTGAAATTTACACGCTGAAGCGATGTTTAAAATCGCTAAGCAACACAGAATCTGCTGATCAATCCTGCGACTGTTCAAGCCTTTGACGTCCCCTATCTGATAGACAATGCCCACATGATCCGCGAACTGGCGCTGATGAAGCGCGTTCTCCTGTTGCTGATGATGCTGATCCTGCCTTTGCAATCGGCATGGGCGAGTTCGGATGTGGATTGCCAGGCAAGACCCGCAGCGGCCTGTGAGCACGGCGCGGCTGACACCTCGACCGATGACAACGGTCCAATGCAAGCCAGCGATCACCTTGATAGCTGCTGCGCCTGCCATCTGGGCCATGTTGATGTTCTGTCAATGGGTGTTCATGGCGCTGCGCCGAGTAGCACGAGTCCGGATCGCGCTCGCGTCCAGTCGTCGGTCAATTCATACATCACCCCTCCGCCTGAACGCCCTCAGTGGGCGTGAACGCCTGACGGACGTTCCAAACGTCCTGTGTTGAGCGTTGCCGGAATTTTCCGGTCCCGATGGCTGGGCCTACGCGCCCACCATTCCTGCGCGAAGGAATCATGATGAAGTACACCCAAAACGTAGCAGTCGCCTTTGAATCGGCGATGGACTCCGCAGCAACGGCGCGAGTGGCTGGTGACCCGGCCCAATGCCTGGCGTTTCTTGAACGCGCGCACCTGATTGGTCAAGGTGTCTTTGTCTGGCATTGGCGCACGCATTGGCAGATGCTTTCGCTGGCGATCAGTCAATCAAATGGCCAAGAAATCATGGGCCAATTGGTGCGGCTCAGTCTGGTGCCGCTAGGCCATTTACTTGGACGCTTGCCGCTGGGTAATGTCGGTAGTACGCGCATGGGTACCTTCGATACCGCTCCGCTCCCGGACGATATCGCCCGACTGTTTGATGGCAGTAACACCGGAGGCCCGCAGCCATGAACCGACGCTTGTTCCGCCGCCCCCTTTCCGGCATGTTTGCCGCAATGCTCTGCTGGGGACTTTCCACACCAAGTCATGCGGGGCGCGATATTCTCGATCAGTCCGTTACGCTCGCCTCGGAAGCTGACCTGATGCACGCCGTCAGCGCTACCTTGCAGCATGCTCTGGTGACCACCGAACAGTTTCAGGCGCGCTCACCGCGATTGCAGCGTTTTGCCCGTCAGGAACTGGAAACGCGCCGCAAAAGTCTAAAGGTGTTGTCCAAACGCGCCGGTATCACGCCGCCAGCCATCAAGAAACTGGCCATCGAACCCAGTGACGAACGACAGTATGTGCAGGCGATGTTACGTAATCATGCGCGATTGCTGGAATTGATCGAGCATGGCTCGGGGCTTTCTCTTTCCCCAGACATCAAACGGATGATGCGGAGCCTCGCCGAAAGTGCCTCACAAGAACTGGCGACACTCAGTTCTCTGGCGCGTTCGCGCAATCTTGCTGCCAACGATCAGGGTGCTGATTCGGCGCTATCGTCATGAGTGAAACTTCACCTTCACGGCAGTGGAATTTACTGTTCATTTGCTGGCTGATTGCGGTATCGGCAACACTGGGCAGTCTATTTTTCAGTGAAGTAATGGAGCGGGTGCCCTGCGTGCTTTGCTGGTATCAGCGCATCGCCATGTTTCCGCTGGCATTCATTTTTACGGTGGCGCTGTTTCCTCTGGATGTGCGCAGCGTGCGTTATGCCCTGCCTATTGCAGTGGCCGGCTGGGCGACAGCCTTGTACCACTGCCTGCTGTATCTCGGCGTTATCCCCGAGAGCATGCAGCCCTGCACCCAGGGCGTGTCCTGTGCGGACGTCAAGATTGAGCTGATCGGCTTCGTCACCATTCCCTTGTTATCACTTCTCGGTTTCACTCTCATCATTGCACTGCTACTGGCAGTGCGGAAAGGTATCAAGCAATGAACAAAGCAATCATCGTCGGAGTTGCATCGGTCGTCATGGTCGGAGTCTTTGTCGTCGGAACGAAGCTCTATCAAGACAAACAGGTGGAGAAGGTCAGCCAGATTGCGGCAACCGATACGGACTCCCCGTTCAATCGACCGGATGCGCCCATGATTGGCACCATCATGGCGAAGGTGGAAATCGTTGAGTTTTTTGACCCCGCCTGTGAGGGCTGTCGTGCGTTTCACCCCTACGTCAAATCCGTCCTGAACGCCCACAAGAACCAGGTACGTCTGAGCCTGCGCTATGCCACGCTGCACAAGGGCTCCGACTATGTAGCACAAATTCTCGAAGCGGCCCGGATGCAAGGACTGGATATCTATGTCGCCACGCTGGAAGCGGTGCTTGAAGGGCAACCCCGTTGGGCTGACCACGGCCGCCCGAACCCGGAGTTGGTCTGGACTTTGCTCGGCGGCACCGGTCTCGATATCGAGCGAGCCCGTAAAGACATGAACGACCCCAAGATACTTGCTCGTCTCAAGCGAGATGCCGCTGACATGGTCAAACTCGACGTACGCAGGACGCCGACCTTGTTTATCAATGGCAAGCCCCTCAGGGAGTTCAGTCCTGAAGGCTTGGCGTCACAAGTCGCCAGCGAGATTCGCGTGGCTTACAAACCCTGAGGTGGCTGTGAAAGGAAAAATCATGAAGAAGCTTATTTTGGCTGCAATCTTGAGCAGTGGTTTGGTTTCAGGGGCGAACGCGAAAGTCACTGTTGAGGCGCCATGGGTTCGGTCCACCGTGCCCGCCCAAAAAGCGACAGGTGCGTTCATGACCATAACCTCAGATCGCGATGCACGGTTGGTCTTGGCACAATCGCCGGTTGCTGGCCTTGTGGAGCTACACGAAATGGCCATGGAAGGCGATGTCATGCGGATGCGGGCTCTTCCACATGGTCTAGACCTACCGGCGGGCAAGGCAATCGAATTCAAGCCTGGAGGCTATCACTTCATGCTGCTGGACTTGAAGCAAGCTATAGGTGAGGGCAAGCCGGTGCCGATCCAGCTCACTCTGGAAGATAAAGCGGGCAAACGTGAAATCGTTGAAATCAAGGCGGCGGTGCGCCCACTTGGCAAATAGCACTCGCCATTTCGGTGGCCATCATTCGTCAATGAAACGCCACCTATTACTGGAAACACTGACTGGCCATGAACAGAAAAGACACCGTTATTTATTACGTACTGGTAGGCATTCTTCTCGCCTTGATTGGGGCGGGATTGATATGGAAAACACTCCATGACGGTCCTGAACCAGCCGGGCAATTGCGTTCTGTGACCGAGTTTCGCGATAGCGATCCTTTGCCAGCGTTTCGTCTGAATGGGCCAAAAGGTGAGTTCGCCAATGCTCGATTGATGGGCCAGTGGTCCTTCGTGTTTTTTGGTTACACACAATGCCCGGATGTTTGCCCAACAGCACTCAGCTTGATGCTGAATGTGAGAAAAGAGCTTGTGGCCAAGTCGGCAGCAACACTACCGGCGGTCATCTTTGTGTCGGTCGATCCGCTTCGTGATACCCGGGAGTTGCTCGATCAATACATGATGGCTTTTGATCCCACCTTTGTTGGATTGCGCGGCAATGATGACGAGCTGATGCCACTACTGAAGACTCTTGGCGTGTTCTATCAACGGCACGATGACAAAGACAAGAAGAATTACACCGTGGATCATTCGACCGGCATTTACCTGATTGATCCCAAGGGACGCTTGGCAGCGGTGTTCACCTCGCCGCATGACGCCAAGCAGATGGCGGATGACTTTGCCAGGATCGTCAAGGAAAGAGGTTGATAAGGGGATCTTGTTTTCAACGAAGTCGCTACCGATTGATGGGATAGTTCTGCGTCCGCAATTGAAAGAGCTACAGTCATTCAAACGTCGAAATTTCTGTTGCTCCGACTTGCTGTTGTTGGCCAGAGGTTTGAGTAGGCGATGCGACTCGCCAACGGCGGCAATAGGTTCTAAGCCGTCCGGCGGCACGAGAAACTGCCGGACCGCTTCTGGTTGAAGACTTGCCCGAGTAATCGAAAAACGCGGCGTCAGCTGAGCGCAGGTACCCGCCGTTCAAGCACCTTTCACGCGACGCAGGCGCGTTCGCGCATTTATTTCCAGTCAGGGAAACGAAACTACCAGCGTTTCGTTTATTGCGTTTGACGTTTATTTCACTTATATTTAGCGCTGTGCTGATGCCTGATGCCCGGAGCCCGCTATGACCACTGCCACCCCATCCAAAACGACGCTCCCTGTTGCGCGCGAAGTCCAAGCGGCCGTGCAGGGCCAGCGTGCGCTCGCCGCCTTTTTGGCTACCCGGTTCGAGACCCAGCGCATCCAGATTTTCGATGAAAAAAATCAGGCTCATCAAGTCGAACTGCCCACCTCGGCGCTGCGCCTGCTCGTGGATATTCTGGCCGAACTGGCCGGCGGCAATGCCGTCAAGGTGGTGCCGATCCACGCCGAACTGACGACACAGGAAGCCGCCGACTTACTTAATGTATCCCGTCCCCATCTGGTGAAATTGCTGGAGGATGGCGCGCTGCCGCACC
>CAZFSH010000193.1:0-5702 GCA_964521935.1 uncultured Propionivibrio sp. | reverse complement strand
CGATTTTCTTGGGCAGCTCGGCGTGGACGCGGGCAAAGGCTTTGCCATAAGGCGCGCGCGAACGCGGCTCGTCACTATGCAAAATGCCCACCAAACTGATCACCGCATCGCAGCCACGCATCAGTCGCATCAGCGTTGCCGGGTCGTGCACATCGGCTTCAACGACCTCAGCATTGGGCAGCACCGCCAGATGCTTGGCACGCTCTCGGTGACGCGTCGGCAGCACCAGACGAAAGTCAGTCGCTGTGGGACGGCGCGCCAGCTCGGCGGCAATGGCGGTGCCGAGAAACCCGGTGCCGCCAATGATGAAAATTTTTTTCATGGTAGTTCACTCACTCCGGTTTCACCGCTGCCTTTGGGGCGAATCACGCCGAGCAGGGTTTTCAGCGACTGGGCTTTGCCTTCAAACAAGGCCTTGTAATACACGGCGTTGCTCATGACGTTTTTAACGTAATCCCGCGTCTCGGAAAAAGGGATCGTTTCCGCGTAGATCGCGCCTTCGAGCGGTACGTCAGCACGCCAGCGACGGGCCCGCGACGGGCCGGCGTTGTAGGCAGCGGAGGCCAGCACCGGGTGGTTATCCAGTGAGGACAACACCATCTTCATGTAATTGGTGCCCAGCGTGACATTGGTATCCAGCTCGGCAATTTTCTGTGGCCGATAATCCTGCAAGCCAATTTTTTTGGCCACCCATTTCGCGGTGCTGGGCATCACCTGCATCAGGCCTTGCGCGCCGACCTCGGAACGTGCCTTCATGAGGAAGCGGCTTTCCTGGCGCAACAGGCCATAAACCCAGGCACCATCGAGATCAAGCTTGTCGGCCTTGCCCTGGACGTGCTCGCGATAAGGCGACAGGAAGCGCAGGTGAAAATCATGCTCGCGCTGGGTGCGGTTGGCGGCAGCAATGGCGCGGTCCCAGAGCTCTTCATTGCGTGCCAACTCGGCAGCGGCGAGCAGCTGCCGGTCCGTCAATCCGCGCAAGGCAAAGCTCCATTCCTTGAGCCCTTCGTTACGCATATCGAGCTGAATCAGCGCCAAGGCGCGCTGCACGCCGGGCATGGCCGCAACGATAGTCAATTCGCTACTGTTTGGCCGCACGCGCGGCGGCAGGGTGATCAGCCGGCCGAGTTCTTCATCCGCCAGATTGCCGTAAAAATTTGCCTGCCCGGCGATGCGCTCGTAGCGCGCGCGGGCATCCTGCGCGCGCCCTTGCGCGGCGGCAGCCCGCGCGGACCAGTAAATCCAGTCAGGCTTTTCCGCCAACGCTGCCGGCATCAGGGCGATGGCGCTTTCCACACCGCGCCAATTCTGCGCGCGCAGCGCCACACGAGCGCGCCAGGCCAACTGTTCATCGGACAGGCTGACGTCATCGAGCGCCAAGGCAAACCAGCGCTGCGCTTCCGGTAACTGGCGATAGGCGGCCTGCAGGGCAATCTGACCCCAGGCGTAGGCGCTTTCGCTGCGCTCAAGCGAGGTACTCAAGCGCTCCAGCGCCTCAGCGGCTTGCGCGGGATCATCCGTCGCCAAACGCTGTAACGCGACCAGGGCCAGCTCGCGGCTACTGCGACGTTGGGCATACCCGGCATTCAGGTGCGCGAGATAGCGTGCGGGACGGCGCACGATGTCGTCCAGCGTTTTCACCAGCGTCTTGGCATCAAGTTTCTCATCGCTGATCAAGGGCGCCAGGCGGCCCGCATCGTTGATCAGCTTCTTCTCGTTCAGCCGGCGAAAGTGCCGCCATAGCTCGTCATTGCTGATACGTCCGCTGGCAACAAAATTCGCCAGCGCCTCGCTACAGGCATCGGGCAGGGCTTTGGCCTCGTTCAGCAGCGGGCGCAGCATTTCTGCGGTGTCGTGCGCGCGCGCCGCGTAACAGCGGTTGGGGCGGTCCCACTCAATAAGCCCACCGGACTCGCGCCGAAAACCTTCCCAGTCGCCGGCATCGCCGAGCTTGCGCAACCAGTCGCCACGCAAGCGATCAGCCAGATAGCTACCCGCCTCGCGCTGCAGAAAATCCGGCACAGCGCTGGCATCGCCGCTGTCCAGACGCTGACGCAGCAACCAGTATTCCGCCCACGGTTTCAGCGGATGGGTGGCCAGACGATCGAGACTGCGCAGAATGCGCGCGCTATCGCCGCGCGCGGCGGCATCACGTGCGGCAAGAAAAGCGTCATCCTCCGCCGAGTTCGCTGACAGGGCGGCAAAAGTCAGCTGCGGTGAGACGGCGCAAAAAACGGCAAGTGCGAGAAAAAATGGGACAGCCAGCTTGACCAAAAGCGCTCGCCCACTCCGAGCGTACAGAGATAGTGCATTATTCATCCCCTAACCATAGCACACGCGCCTTGGCCAACATGCCCGAAAACACTGAGGATCCGGTACTTTTTCGTGCGCAATTGCGTAAATCACGCTTAGCGGCGCGATCCGCCATGGCGCCAGACCTGCACGCCCAGCATTCGCAAGCGATTTGCGCGCATTTGTGGCACTGGTTAAGCCAGCGTTGGCCGGATCGACCAGACCAGCCCGCCCGCCACAGCCTCAGCTTTTGCCTGCCTTTTCGCGATGAATGCGCCATCTTGCCGCTGGCGCATACCCTGCATACGCATCAATGGCGGTTATCCGTGCCGGTGGTGGAAACCCCGGCAGCGCCCATGGTATTTCGCACCTGGACGCCCGATGCGCCGCTGGGCCAAGACCGTCACGGCATCGCCATCCCGCTTACCGAGGCTTGCCTACCGCCACAGGTGCTGCTGTTACCCGTGGTCGCGGTGGATAGCGCGGGTTATCGGCTTGGCTATGGCGGCGGTTATTTTGATCGCACCATTGCCGCCCTGAGAACACAGGTAGCCCTGGAACATCGCATCGGCAGGCCATTGTGCATCGGCGTAGGGTTTTCCCTCGCCCAGGTCGCAACGATATTTCCGCAAGCCCATGACCAAGCGCTCGATGGCTTCGTCAGCGAAAAGGGTATTCAGTGGTTTCTCAATTCAGGGCCAGCTTGCGCGCCGTAAATTTGCCCACCAATTTTTTTACCATTGCGCACAGCCGCTCCAGCCTCGCTATCATCGTCCTCACTATGCCGACATCCTTTCCCCTGCTAACGCTGCACCCGGTGAGCGATACGCGTCATCGCTGGGTTGCCGTGCTGATTGCCCTGGCGGACGACACATCCGAGGCCAACCCAGCCGACGCCATCCCCGCCCACCTTGAACACCTGCTCGGCCCCATGGGCCTGCGCACGGCGCTGGGCAAGCTGCCCTGCATCCTGCCATCCTTGCCTTTGGCGACGCTGACTGAGCCCTTGCCCGCCACCATTGCAGCGGGGCCGACGCTGGTACCCTTGGCCTTGGCTGCGACCGACTCCGCTGATGCCGACGCCAACACCAGTGCGCTGGCGGCCTGCGAAGCCGCCCTGTTGCAACACAATCCGGGGCTGCATCTGCTGGCACGAGGCCATGTCCTGCCGGCCATTCCGACGCGAAGCGTGCAAGGCTGCGCGCTCACCTGGGATGCGCAGCAATCCCTGCCCGCCCCCAAGGAACAGGGTCCGCATCTGGCCCTGGCCGTCAATGATGGCGCCGCCTTCGCCGCCGCACAGGCGGCTGGCTGGCAGTGGATGTGCGGTACTTACGCGGAGTATCCGACCACACAGGGCGATGCCCGTGGCGGTAGCGCACGCAGCACCATGCTCAAGTTGCTGGCGCAGCTGGCGCACGACGCCGACAATGGCGACATTGAAAAAACGCTGAAGCAAGACCCGAATCTCTCTTACCAATTGCTGCGCCTGGTCAATTCGGTGGCGTTTGCCTTGCGCAGCCCCATCACCAGCTTCGGCCAGGCCTTGCAAATGCTCGGCCGGCGCCAGTTGCAGCGCTGGCTGCAGCTCTTGCTTTACGCCCAACAAGGCAATGCCCCCGCCAACCCGCTGATGCCTATCGCCGCCTGGCGCGCCAATCTGATGGAGACGCTGGCCAACGCCATGGAACTGGACGCCACGGCACAGGATGAGGCCTTCATGGTGGGCATGTTCTCGCGTCTGGATGTCTTGCTTGGCCAACCACTTGCCGACATCATCGCCCCGCTCGGTCTGGCCGGCGAAATCGTCGAGGCCTTGTTGCACCGCACTGGCCGGCTGGGCCAACTGCTCAGCCTGATTGAGCTGGCCAACGTCGCGGAAGCCCCGGAAAAATCCAGCGGCGATCTTGCCACCAGCCTGGCGAACATCGGCCTCGATAACGCACAGTGGGCCATGGCCCAAGGCCGCAGCATGAACTGGGCCATACAAATCAGCCGCGAAAGTTAGCCATGCCGCTCACCCTGTTGATCACCGGGTGTTCCAGCGGCATTGGTGCCGCGCTGGCGCGCGAGTTGCACGCACGTGGTCACCGTGTTTACGCCACAGCACGCCGGCCGGAAACCCTGGCGCCGCTGGCCGCTGCCGGTCTGCACACACTAGCACTGGATGTGAATGACGATGCCAGCATCAACGCCGCTTTCGCCGCCGTTGAGCAGGCGCACGGGCACCTTGATCTGCTGATCAACAACGCGGGTTACTCACAGGTCGGTGCCGCCATCGACCTCACCCGCGACGACCTGCGCCAGCAATACGAAACCAATGTCATTGCGCCAATAGCCGTCAGCCGTGCGGCACTGCCGCTGCTGCGCCAGGCGGTGAGCAAAAACGGCAAGGCGGTGCTGGCCAACGTGGGCAGCATCGTCGGTTTGTTCACCACCCCCTTCGCCGGCGCCTACTGTTCAAGCAAGGCGGCGATTCATTCGCTCTCCGATGCCTTGCGCATGGAACTGGCGCCCTTTGGCATTCGGGTCGTCACGATACAACCCGGTGGCGTGCGTTCCGCCTTTGGCGACCATGCCGAAGCCGCCCTGCGCCTGCCGGAGCACTCGCTGTACAAAGCCGTCGAAAGCGCCGTCCATGCGCGGGCACAAGCCGGTCAGCGTGGTGCCATGCCTGCCGAGCAATTCGTCAAGCTGGTTGCCGATGCGCTGCTGGCCCCTGAACCGCCGGCGATCATTCGCGGCGGCACCAATAGCGTCAAACTGCCGCTGCTGAAAAAGCTGCTGCCACTTGCCTTGTTTGACCGCAAGATGAGCCAGATTTTTGGCCTTGACCGGCTCAAACCGTAACACCAACGCCGTGCCACATCCGCTACGGCGAGGAGAGCGTTTTTTGCTCGACCGCCTTGTAGCGCAGTAGTTTTATCAGCGACTGACTTTTCTTGGGAAAAATCATGCCTCCCTCAAACTCTACCGCTCTGGATATTGACGCCGCCATCGGCGCGCACACCGCCTGGAAACGGCGCTTCGAGTTTTGCATCGACGGCATCATCGACGAACGCCTGAATGCCGACACCATCAGCGATGACACGCGCTGTGTACTGGGTTGCTGGCTTTTTGGCACAGGCCTGGAACTGGCAGATCTGCCGCTTTATCAGGAGCTGGTCACCACGCATCGGGAATTCCACCAGATCGCCAGCGATATCACGCGACGCATTGATGCCCGCGACAATGCCGGCGCACAGGCGCTGCTCAGCACTCGCTTCACCGAGATTTCAGCGCAGGTAATCAGTCTACTCAAGCAGCTGCGCGAGCTGTCTAGCCCACACCTGTACACCTCACCCCCATGAGCCCGGCGGTCACGCTCTGCCTCACCGCCGCCGGCACATTTCTCCTCGTCGGCATGCTTG
>CAZFSH010000192.1:0-5717 GCA_964521935.1 uncultured Propionivibrio sp. | reverse complement strand
GAGGTCGAGGCCGCCCTTCGCCACCGAAGCCAGCGGCTTGCCGTCGAACTCGGTGAGATAGGACATCGCCCATTCATCCACGCGATCCGACATCAGCAGCACCTCGATGCCTGTCTTGCGGAACACCTCCAGATGCGGGCTGTTCTTAGCCGCATTGAAGGTTTCGGCCGTGACAGAGTAAATCTTGTCCTGCTCGGGCTTCATGCGCTCGATGTAGCCCTTCAGTGAGACGACTTCCTCAGTGGTATCGGCCTTCGTGGAGGCGAAGCGCAGCAGGCCGGCGATCTTCTCCTTGTTCGAGAAGTCTTCGCCAATGCCCTCTTTGAGCACCTTGCCGAACTCTTTCCAGAAGGTCGTGTACTTCTCTTGATCAGACACCTCATCACTACTGGCTAAGCTCTCAAGCAGGTTCAGCACTTTCGAGGTACAGCCCTTGCGAATCGCCTCAATGTCTTTCGACTCCTGCAAGATCTCGCGCGAGACGTTCAGGGGCAGATCTGCCGAATCGACCACGCCGCGGACAAAACGCAGGTAGGTCGGCATCAACTGCTCGGCATCGTCCATGATGAAAACGCGGCGCACGTAGAGCTTGATGCCATGTTTGGCATTGCGATCCCATAAATCAAACGGAGCGTGGGCAGGCACATAGAGCAGCTGGGTGTATTCGCTCTTACCTTCAACGCGCGCGTGCGTCCACGTCAGCGGCTCTTCATAGTCGTGACCGACATGTTTGTAAAACTCCTTGTACTGCTCTTCGGTAATGTCATTCTTGCTGCGCGTCCACAGGGCAGAAGCCTGGTTCACCGTCTCGTCTTCATCGGTGACAACCTGCTCCTTCTTCTCATCGCTCCATTCCTCCTTCTTCATCACGATAGGCTGAACGATGTGATCCGAATATTTGCGGATGATCGATTTGAGCTTCCAACTGGAGAGCAAATCCAGCTGATCGTCGCGCGGATGTAGGGTGATCTCGGTGCCGCGCGTCGGCTTGTCGATCATCTCGATGTCAAACTCGCCCGCGCCTTCGGACTCCCAGCGCACGCCTTGATCAGCCGCCAAACCCGCACGGCGGGTCAGTACCGTCACCCGATCAGCAACGATGAAGGAGGAATAGAAGCCGACACCAAACTGACCAATCAAGTGCGCATCTTTTTTCTGATCGCCGGTCAGTTTCGAGAAAAACTCGCGAGTACCCGACTTGGCAATCGTGCCCAGGTTGGCGATCACTTCTTCACGGCTCATGCCGATACCGTTATCGGACAAGGTGATGGTTTTCGCGTCTTTATCGAAATTGACACGCAGCTTGAACTCCGAGTCACCTTCAAACAAGGCGTCATTATTCAGCGCCTCGAAGCGCAGCTTGTCACACGCATCGGACGCATTCGAAATCAACTCGCGCAAAAAAATCTCGCGATTTGAGTAGAGCGAATGGATCATCAATTGCAGCAGTTGTTTGACCTCGGTTTGAAAGCCGAGGGTTTCACGTTGGGCAGTTGCCGTAGTCATTCCCAGTTCCCCACTAACACGTTGAAAGACAATTAATTTTTAGTTTCTCGACAGGCCTGAGTTGCGCTCAACCTGCTTTTAATCCCAACGCAACGAAGTCGCCAGCCGCCGAGGCTCAAGCCCATGTGGGGCTCTGCGCGCCAATTTCAAGAGAATGTCCAGCAAATTGACTACTGGCATAGTGCTGAAGCAGATGCCAGAATAGTATTGTGTGGATGCCTGAATGGTTATAGACGCATCAGGCTGACCGATTAACCAAGGAGGTTGCCATGTTCAAACATATTCTCGTTCCTACCGATGGCTCGGAGTTTTCAACCCAGACGGTTCAGCGCGCGCTCAGTTTTGCCAAAGATGCCGGTGCGAAAGTGACATTCTTTTTTGCCAAACCGGACTACCCGATTGCCTTCTACGGCGAGGGCGCACTGATTGACCCGACCACACCGGAAAAGTTCGCTGACATGGCTAACCAGCAAGCGGAACGTATTCTTTCGGCCTGTGAAGGGATGGCCAAGGCCATGGAAGTGCCCTGCGCAACCTGCTCATCGGTCAGCGACATCCCCTACGTAGGCATCATCCAGGCCGCCGAGTCCACCGGTTGCGATCTGATCTTCATGGCCTCGCACGGCCGCCGTGGCATTGCCGCGCTACTGCTCGGCTCTGAGACCCAAAAGGTCCTCACTCACTCGAAAATCCCGGTGCTGGTCTACCGCTAAAACCATCGGGCGTGTGCGCCTGAGCGTGCACGCCCGAGATGATGACAGGGCACGCCGGCTTGGCCGTAGCAGGTCGGCCCCGCCCGGTCAGCCCTGCTCGCTTAGTTATCTGCCGGCCGCGCCGTATCGCCGCTACCGATCACTACATCCTCGTTGCTCGGCAGTAAGACATTACCCAACAATCGCCATTCCTTGGCGGGATCTTCAATCATGACCAGCCAATGCCCCGAGGCAGGCAAGCGCATGGTGGCGGAATACACGGTACCGTCTTTAATGAGCGCAATTTCCTGATCCATCCCCGCACGGGTCGGGTGCGAGATGGTCAGCCGCAATGTCTCAGGAACCTTATATTCTTTCGTCGCTGACAAGCTAACACTGACTTTTTCCGCCTTAAGTGTCAGCAGAGCACTTAGACCGACTGCCTGCGCACGCTCGCTACGTGCGATCGTCTTGTCTGCCGCGAGGCCTTGCTTGTAGTAGTCCTCGGCCACCAGACCGTCGCTCGACGTTACCGCCAGACGATAGGTATACAAACCGGCAACTACCGCAATAAACGGCCCTGCTGCCAATATCCACGGCCACGGTTGCCGGTACCACGGCGTGACTGGAGTACCTGTTTTTTGCATATCAATCAACCTGTAAGAATGTTGCTTTTTCGTGAACGCTGACGCCAGCATCGCTGGCCGACTTCACATCAAAGTAAATGACATTTGACCCACGCTTGCCTGATGTCGGCGGAACACGAACCTGTACCGCTTGAATTCGAGCGCTGGCAGCAGGAACCGCGATCTCCGCCGGCCCGTCAAGTGCAATCCCGTCGAGGCCTGAAACGCTGATGACATAGCGTGCCGGCTGTTCAGAGACATTCATGATGTGCAAACTATAGACGTTCTCGATCATTCCACCCGCGACTTCGCGCGCCAAGGTTGTCCGGTCGCGAATAACGTCCACTTTCAGCGTTGACTTCGTCGCCAGCCCCCAGACGAACGCGGCCACAATCGCCAGCAATACGGCGCTATAGATCAAAACACGTGGGCGAACGATGTGCCGGACAATCTCGCGCCAGCCCCAATGCTGCTCCAGTGCGTGCTCAGTGGAGTAGCGGATCAACCCTTTCGGGTATCCCACTTTTTCCATCACCTGGTCGCAGGCATCAATGCAGGCAGCACAGCCAATGCACTCGTACTGCAAGCCATTGCGGATGTCGATGCCCGTGGGGCATACCTGGACGCAAATACCGCAGTCAACGCAATCACCTTTACCCATACTGCGCGGATCAATGCCTTTTTTGCGCTGACCACGCGGCTCGCCGCGCTCCGCATCGTACGAAATCACCAATGTATCCGGATCAAACATCACTCCCTGAAATCGGGCATACGGGCACATGTATTTGCACACTTGTTCACGCATTACGCCCGCAAAAAAGTAGGTCATGCCGCCGTAAAACAAAATCCAGAAAATCTCCCACGCACCGAGTTCAAAGGTAAACACTGACGCACCCAAACTGTGAATTGGCGTGAAATAGCCCACGAAGGTAAACCCCGTCCAGGCGGAAAGCAGGAAGTAGCTCAAATACTTACCACTACGGCGCAGCACCTTGTTCAAGCTCAACGGCGCAGCGTCAAGCTTCAGGCGCGCGCTACGATCCCCCTCGAATTTCATTTCGATCCACATGAAAATTTCTGTGTAGACCGTTTGTGGGCAGGTGTACCCACACCACAGTCGCCCACCTACCGCCGTAAATAAAAACAGGGAATAGGCTGCAATGATGAGCAGCACTGCCAGAAAAAAAACGTCCTGAGGCCAGAACACCAGTCCAAAAATGTAAAACTTGCGCTCGACCAGATGGAACAAGACCGCCTGGCGGTCGTTCCATTGCAGCCAGCACCCGCCGTAGAACAACAGTTGCGTAAACCAGACCATGCCCCAACGCCAATTGGCAAAGACACCACTGACGGCGCGCGGATGAATTTTCTGGCGCACCTCGTACAGACTTTCTTCTACCGTTGCCGCCCCGCTGGCGCTCACGCTGCTCGGTTTGGTGTCAGCTTGCTCAGGTGTTGTCGATGACATGATTAATATATTAGTAAGTACTACTTTTATTTCAAAAAAATACCCCGGCGTGAGAGGATCTCATCGGGCCGGGGCATTTTGCTAAATACCGGTGGCGAGAACAGGCGTTCTCGCCGGCTACTGATTACTGACCACCGCCCAAGCCATACACATAAGCGGCCAAGAGGTGAACTTTTGCATCACCAAGGAACTCACCAAAGGCAGGCATCTTATTGACGCGGCCTAATGTGATGGTTTCAATGATGGTTGCCTCAGAGCTACCATACAGCCAAACGTCATCGGTCAGATTAGGTGCCAATCCGACATTACCCTTAGCCTCGGGGCCGTGGCATGCCGCACAGGCTTGACCAAACAAGTCTTTGCCACGTTGAGCGCGGATGTCGTCAGCCGCCAAACCAGACAACGAACGGACATAGTTGGCGATGTCACGAATCTGATCAGCGTCCAAGTCAGGCTTGACGCCTTTCGCCGGCATCATCGCATTGCGTCCTTTGGTGATACTCTCAACGATCTGCTCCGGTGAGCCGCCAAACAGCCAGTCTTTGTCGGTCAGATTCGGAAAGCCCTTGGCACCTTTGGCGTCAGCACCGTGACACTGCGCGCAATAGGTCGCGAACAGGCGCTGGCCCATGTCGCGTGCCTCTTGCGAAGCCGCTACGGTTTTGATGTCTTGCGCCTTGAACTTCTCAAACACCGGCCCGTACTTCTCTTCAGCCGTCTTCATTTCCTTTTCATACTGACCGACTGCACTCCAGCCAAACTTGCCGACTGTGGTGCCAAAGCCGGGGTACATGGCCAGGTAGGCAATCGCAAAGAAGATGGTGATGTAGAACAACCAACGCCACCAGCTGGGCAAAGGATTGTTGTACTCCTGCAAATCCTCATCCCAGACGTGCCCCGTGGTCTCGCCGGCTACCGTCTTCGCCTTGCCTTGCATGACCAACAGCACAAAGCAGAAGAGCAGACTGAACACGACGATTCCGATGACGTACCAATTCCAGAAACCGCTGACAAAATCACTCATGATTAATTCCTTTCCTTTTTCGACAACGTCGAGCCCGACTTCAGTGAAGCAATATCATCGTCATCGAGTGCAAGCAGTGAAGCCTCATCAAACGCCTGTTTCCGTTTGCCTGAATAAGCCCACCACACAATGCCGATAAACATTAAAAATGCAAACACTGTTCCGGCAGAACGAAGGTCGTTGATATCCATGGCGCCGTATCAGCGAGCCTGCTTGAGGGCAAGACCGAGACCTTGCAGGTAGGCGATCAGAGCATCGAGCTCCGTCTTGCCTTCCAGCGCCTTCGGGGCATCGGCAATCTCTTGATCCGAGTAAGGCACGCCAACCGCTCGCAAAGCCTTCATCTTCTCACTGATCACACCATCTTTCAGCGGACGATCCAGCCACTTGAATGCAGGCAT
>CAZFSH010000191.1:0-5760 GCA_964521935.1 uncultured Propionivibrio sp. | reverse complement strand
TTCGCTTGCCGCTACCCGGCTTCGTCTCGATCCTCCATCGCGTCAGTGGTGCAGGCTTATTTCTATTCCTGCCGTTTCTCATTTATCTGCTGTCCTTGTCGCTTGACCCGCGGCCTGAGGCGGCGGAGTGCTTCACAGCTTTGACGGGTAACATTTTTGTTCGCGTTATTTTGTTGGGTCTGTCTTGGGCTTACCTCCACCATTTCTGCGCGGGCATACGGTTTTTGCTATTAGACGTCCATGTTGGCATCGAGAAAGAGGCTGCACGCGCTTCAGCCAAGGGCGTTATGGTCGTCAGCCTGGTGTTGACCCTCGTCGTTGCTGCCAAACTTTTAGGAGGCTTGTGAAATGAATCGTATTGTCGTGGGTGCCCATTACGGTTTGCGCGACTGGCTTGCACAGCGTATTACCGCTGTAGTCATGGCGCTATTTACCGTCGTCGTGATTGCAGGCGTATTGGCGGGCGCAGGATCGTCATTGTCCGCCTGGCAAAGTTTTATTGCCCAGCCGCTGGTGCGTTTTTTGGCATTCTTGTTTCTGCTGAGTTTGTTCTTTCACGTGTGGGTTGGTGTGCGTGACATCTGGATGGATTACATCAAGCCAGTCGGTTTGCGACTGACCATGCATGCCATCACACTTCTTTTGCTCATCGGCTACGCCGGCTGGGCTGTTCAGATTCTCTGGAGGCTGTGACCGTGAGCTACACCGTTCGTAAATTTGATGCAGTGATCGTGGGGGCTGGTGGCGCAGGTTTGCGTGCCGCTATCCAATTGTCCGAAGCCGGCATGAAAACGGCTGTATTAACCAAGGTTTTCCCGACGCGTTCGCACACTGTGGCAGCGCAGGGTGGCGTTGCCGCCTCCTTGGGTAACTCTGAAGAAGATCATTGGCATTGGCACATGTACGACACCGTCAAGGGTTCTGACTGGCTCGGCGATCAAGACGCGATTGAGTTCATGTGTCGCAAAGCCAATGAGTGCGTCATCGAGCTTGAACACTACGGTATGCCGTTTGATCGTACCGATGCAGGCAAAATCTATCAACGTCCTTTCGGTGGCCACATGTCGAACTTTGGCGAGAAGCCGGTTCGTCGCTCATGTGCTGCAGCCGACCGCACGGGACACGCAATGTTGCACGCGATGTACCAGCGCAACGTAAAGGCCAATACGCAATTTTTCGTTGAGTGGCAAGCCCTTGATCTAGTGCGTGATGCTGATGGCGACGTACTAGGTGTCACCGCGATGGACATGGAAACCGGCGAGATCGTTGTGTTCCATGCCAAAGCCACTATTTTCGCTACTGGTGGTGCAGGTCGTATTTACTATTCATCGACTAATGCATTCATCAATACAGGCGATGGTGTCGGTATGGCTGCCCGTGCTGGTATCCCGTTGGAAGATATGGAATTCTGGCAATTCCACCCCACCGGCGTTGCTGGTGCTGGCGTGCTGATTACAGAAGGTGTTCGTGGGGAAGGCGGCATTCTGCGCAATAGTTCCGGTGAGCGCTTCATGGAGCGCTATGCACCAAATGCCAAAGATCTGGCTTCGCGCGATGTGGTATCGCGTGCCATGGTGACAGAAATCAATGAGGGACGTGGATGCGGCCCGAATAAAGACTTCGTGTTGCTGGATATCACGCACTTGCCTCCTGAAACCATCATGAAACGCCTGCCCGGTATTCACGAAATCGCTGTGCAGTTTGCTGGCGTTGATGCGTTGAAAGAGCCGATTCCTGTGGTACCGACCTGCCATTACCAGATGGGCGGCATTCCGACCAACTATGCAGGTCAAGTAGTCGTACCTACCGGTGGTAACCACAGCGTTCCCGTCCCAGGTTTTTATGCCGCTGGCGAATGTGCTTGTGCATCCGTGCATGGTGCAAACCGCCTTGGTACCAACTCTTTGCTGGACCTCTTGGTGTTTGGTAAATCAGCGGGTGAAACGGCCGTGGCCGACTTGCAGTCAGGCACACGTTCGCACAAGCCGATTCCGCAGGAAGCCATTGACAAGACCCTGGCAAGAGTCAACCGTTTGAACAATCAGAAGGGGGGCGCGAATGTGCACGAAACCCGTCTGGAAATGCAGCGCACCATGCAAAAGCATGCGGGTGTGTTCCGCTTCAAAAATATGCTCGAAGAAGGCGTCAGCAAAATTCTTGAAGTGGCTGACAAAGTTGCGCAGACCGAAATTGGCGATAAGTCGATGGTATTCAATACTGCACGTATCGAAGCGCTTGAGCTCGATAACCTGATCGAAGTGGCTAAGGCAACCATGATCTCGGCGAATGCTCGTACCGAGTCCCGCGGTGCCCACGTACGCGACGACGCACCTGATACTGCCGAAACCCCGAATGGTCGCGATGACAAGAATTGGCTCAAGCATACTCTTTGGTATCGCGAGGGCAATCGCCTCGACTACAAGCCGGTGCAGATGAAACCGCTGTCGGTCGACACCATTGAACTGAAGAAGCGCGCCTACTAAGAAGGACGACGTGATGACAACTACTGCAACGACACGTACGCTGAAATTCAACATCTACCGCTACGATCCTGATAAGGATGCCAAGCCCTATATGCAGGACATCTCCATTGAGGTGGACTCGACAGATCGCAAGCTGCTGGATGCGATGGTCAAACTCAAGGCCAAGGATGACTCCATCGCCTTCCGCCGCTCCTGTCGCGAAGGGGTGTGTGGTTCTGATGCCATGAATATCAATGGCAAGAATGGACTCGCTTGCCTGACTGATCTGGCATCGTTTTCGAGTGATAAGCCGATTGTTTTGCGTCCCTTGCCTGGGCTTCCCGTTGTGCGTGACTTGATTGTCGACATGACACAGTTTTTCAAGCAATATCACTCAATCAAACCTTACCTGATTAACAACGATCCGCCTCCGGAACGTGAGCGTTTGCAAACACCGGAAGATCGTGAAGAACTTAACGGCCTTTACGAGTGCATTCTCTGCGCTTGCTGCTCGACTGCCTGCCCGTCGTTCTGGTGGAATCCGGACAAGTTTGTCGGCCCCGCTGGTTTGCTTGCTGCCTATCGCTTCATCGCTGATACGCGCGACCAAGCCACCAGTGAGCGTCTTGATAACCTTGAAGATCCTTACCGTTTGTTCCGCTGCCACACCATCATGAACTGTGTTGACGTTTGCCCGAAGGGATTGAACCCTACCAAGGCTATCGGCAAGATCAAAGATATGATGGTCAAACGCGCTGTTTAAGCCGCACATTGTGGACGCACTTGAAAGCGATCGTCGTGGACGCATCAACCGGCTCAAGTGGCATTGCCGCCGAGCCCTGCTTGAGTTGGACATCGTTTTCAAACGCTTCTGGGAACGTCATGGCGATGATATTTCCCAGGAGCAAGAAGATGCATTGCGCCAACTGCTCGCTATGGAAGATCATGACTTGTGGGCAGTAGTGAATGGCAAGGATGCGCTTCTGGAGGACGAAGCCCATCTCCAACCGTTGGTTGAGGAGCTTAGACGCAGTCGTTAACTGTATTTCTTTTAGTAGTTGAAAGCTGACCGTAATTTTTTGCTGCAAAACTTCACGCTATTGATTAAGGGGAATTGATATGAGTACCAATCGCGTTGCAACGCTTCAGGTAGACGACAAGAACGTCGAGTTTCCGGTACTGACTGGTACGCACGGGCAGGATGTCATCGACATTCGTACTCTCGGTGGAAAAACGGGATTATTCACTTACGACTCTGGCTTCCTCTCGACAGCAAGTTGCCAATCAAAAATCACCTTCATTGATGGTGACAAAGGCGAGTTGTTGTATCGCGGTTATCCGATTGAGCAACTTGCTGAGAACTGCTCATTCTTGGAAGTGGCTTACCTGCTGAAAAATGGCGAGTTGCCCAACCCTTCACAGAAGACCAACTTTGAAACAACCATCAAAAAGCATACGATGGTGCATGAGCAACTGGTCAAGTTCTACCAAGGCTTCCGTCGTGATGCTCACCCGATGGCGGTTATGGTTGGCGTTGTTGGCGCGCTCTCAGCCTTCTACCACGATGCTACTGACTTTTCTGATG
Organism: uncultured Propionivibrio sp.; assembly: GCA_964521935.1. Classification (GTDB taxonomy): domain Bacteria; phylum Pseudomonadota; class Gammaproteobacteria; order Burkholderiales; family Rhodocyclaceae; genus JADJEF01. The sequence goes on along the minus strand of CAZFSH010000191.1, from coordinate 1,713 downwards.
CGGAGCACCGCTCGATTTCGTTCAACCGTCTGGTCGCCAAACTGCCGACGATTGTTGCCATGGCCTATAAGTACAACACTGGCCAGCCGTTTATGTATCCTCGCAACGACTTGGATTACACCGCCAACTTCATGCACATGATGTTTGGTACGCCGTGCGAAGAGTACAAACCGAATCCGGTGCTCGTGCGTGCGCTGGATGTGATCTTCACCCTGCATGCTGATCACGAGCAAAATGCCTCGACCTCCACGGTGCGTTTGGCTGGTTCATCGGGTGCCAATCCGTTTGCGTGTATTTCTGCCGGTATCGCCTGTTTGTGGGGCCCGGCTCACGGCGGTGCCAACGAAGCCTGTCTGGAAATGCTCGAAGAAATCGGCGACGTGTCACGTGTTGGCGAGTACATCAAGCGCGCAAAAGACAAGAACGACAGCTTCAAATTGATGGGCTTTGGTCACCGTGTTTATAAGAACTTTGACCCACGTGCCAAGCTGATGGGCAAGGTTTGCTCTGATGTATTGGGTGAGCTCGGCCTGGAAAATGATCGTCTGTTCAAGTTGGCTAAAGAGCTCGAGAAAATTGCGCTGGAAGATGACTACTTTGTCAGCAAGAAGCTCTACCCGAACGTCGACTTCTACTCTGGCATCGTGCAAAAGGCTTTGGGTATCCCGACCTCGATGTTTACCTGTATTTTTGCGCTGGCACGTACGGTCGGCTGGATGACCCAATGGGAAGAGATGATTACCGATTCCGAATACAAAATCGGTCGTCCACGCCAGCTGTATGTTGGTGCCGCCAAGCGGAATGTAACCCCGATCAACAGTCGGTAATGTGTTAAAGGAAAGGCGCCTTAGTGCGCCTTTCTTGTTTCAAGCCATGACAAGAACAACCCAGAGGTGACGTAATGATGAAACAGATGCTGTCGAACTCCTATCTGTTCGGCACCAATACCCCGTACATTGAAGAGTTGTACGATCTCTATCTGGAAAATCCCGCCGCAGTAGAGCCTGCGTGGCGTGATTATTTTGATAAGTTATCGACACTACCAGGCTCCGGTGATTACACCGGACCGGATGTGGCGCACCACTCGGTTATCGTTTCTTTCGCGCAGCGCGCGAAAGACGGTACCTTACAAGCGCCAGCTCGTTCGTCACCCTCTGCTGACGCTAAGCAAGTCAAGGCGTTGCAGCTAATCAATGCTTACCGTTTTCTCGGTAACCGCTGGGCGCAGTTAGATCCGCTCAAGCGTAGCGAACGTCCGGCGATTGCCGAACTTGAGCCCTCGCATTACGGCTTTACCGAGGCTGATCTGGGGCAATCATTCCAGACTGGTTCGTTTGCTGCCCTGCCTGAGTCCGCGACGCTACGCGAGATTCTCGAAGCAGTACGGCAAACCTACTGCAGCTCGATTGGTGCGGAGTACATGTACATCGCTGACATTCAGCAAAAACGCTGGCTGCAAGCCAAGCTTGAGCCGATGCGTGCCACGCCTTCGTACAGCACTGAAGAGCGTAAGCGATTCCTTGAGCGCTTGACCGCCGCTGAAACTCTGGAACGTTACCTCCACACCAAATACGTCGGCCAGAAGCGTTTTTCACTTGAAGGTGGTGAGTCAACCATCGTTGCACTCGATGAACTGGTTCGTGTTGCTGGCACCTTGGGCGTCGCCGAGATTGTTATCGGCATGGCACACCGTGGGCGCCTCAATGTGTTGGT
>CAZFSH010000190.1:0-5766 GCA_964521935.1 uncultured Propionivibrio sp. | reverse complement strand
GCCAACTGACAGGCTATACTCGTTGAAGTTATGCTGGATCATGTCATCGGCAAAATGGTCTTGAACCGCGGGCACCGGAGTGTGCGTTGTGAAAACGGTATTGGCCGATGAGGCTTCAATGGCGGTGGCGAAGTCCAGTCCCTGCCCCATCAAGGCACGGATGCGCTCCAGAATCAGGAACGCCGCATGGCCTTCATTGATGTGCCACACTGTCGGCGCGATATTCAGTGCCTGCAAGGCGCGAACACCCCCGACGCCAAGCAGGATTTCCTGCTCGATACGGGTTCGGCGGTCGCCGCCGTAAAGCTGGTGCGTGATGTTGCGGTCTTCGACACTGTTTTCATCGAGATAGGTATCGAGCAAATACAGCGTGGTGTTGCCGACACGGGCTTTCCACACCCGCGCCCAAACTTTGCGACCGGGAAAATCCACACTGATGCGTACTTCTTTGCCCTCGGCATCGCGTGCCTGTTCGATAGGCATGTCATCGAAGTCGTTATCTTCGTAGTGCGCATGCTGCTGGCCGTTGCGATCAATGGTTTGGTGAAAATAGCCTTGCCGATACAACAGTCCCACGGCGACAAAGGGCAAATATAAGTCCGACGCGCCTTTGCAGTGATCGCCCGCAAGAATGCCGAGGCCGCCCGAGTAGATCGGCAAGCTTTCGTGAAAGCCAAACTCGGCACAAAAATACGCGATCAGATCGCTGCGTTCCAGAGGCGGCTTGCCGGGCAATTCGACGCTGGCAGGCCGGGTATGGTAGGTGTCATAACTCGACAGGACGCGATTCATGGTGCCGAGGAAAATCGGATCGTCGGCGATCTCCGTCAGCTTTTTCTGGTCCACGCGCTTTAAAAATGCCTTCGGACTGTGTTTCACCGCGCGCCACAGTCCCGGATGCAAGCGCGCAAACAGCGCGCGTGTGGGGCGATCCCAGCTATACCACAAGTTATTGACCAGTTCGTCCAGGCGCGACAGACGCGCTGGCACTTCAGGATTGATTTCGAGTTTGTAGCGAGTGCCGGTCATGGTAGATATCCAACGTGAGCAAGGTACTGGGACGATGAAGCAGATTTATAAGCGAAATTACCGGCTAAGTTTGGGGCAAAGCGGAATTGATGCTGCCGCGACGCATGGTGCCGCCGCCATCGGTATCGTGACTATCAGTACCGAAAGAAATGGCCTGCGTCAGTTGCGCCGGCGGCTCGATTTTCAGGCAACGGTACAACTGCGCAAGATTGCGTCGGAACAAGCCATCAAAGCTGGCAACGGCCGCGGCGGGGTTGTAGTCACCAAACCACCAAAACCAGTCTGAACTCTCGCAAATGGCGAGCTGACGCGAGGCCATCGCGGTTTCTTCAGGGCTCAGGCGGCCACTGGCCAGCACCATGTCATAGCTTTGCTTGGCCGTGCATAACAGGTCCCAGGCGCGATTTTTTTGCGTGTCGCCAATCCAGGTCGACAGCGTGCCATAAACCCAACTGCCCGCAACAAGGTGCGGCATCTGCCGTGGCGGGGGCAAGTCCTTGAGCACGTCCGCGTAAGTCGTAGTGCGAATGCGCGGATGCTCGGCCAGCAGGCCATAGAGGTCATCAAAGAAATAGTAGCCGTTATAGGGGTAGTGCTCCCAGGCGTTTTCGCCATCCATGATGATGCCGACCACGGCACGTTCGCCAGCCGGCGTGGCATTGAGGATGGCCTCAAGCTCGCCGACCAGATGCTGCGCGGCATCGCGCCCGTGCCATTTGGCGTAGTCGAAACCAATCAGGTCAGACAGCCGTTCATCACGGAAAAACAGGGTCAGGTTGGGCGCACCAGCCAACTGCCAGGGGTGATAGGCGGCGCGTTGATCAGTGATGCCGTTTGCGTGCAGCGTATTGCGCAGCACACCTTCGCCACTGGCAATCCAGCGCACGCCGGCGTGCTCAAGATGGCGTACCAGTGCTTCGGATACGGCCCCTTCGGCTGGCCACATGCCCGCTGGTGGCTGGCCAAAACGGGTTTGGTGGCTGGCCAGGGCTTGGTCAATGTGGGCGCAAACACGCGTATGACCGCCGGGGTAAGCGGGTGCAAAAGGCAAGGGCGCATCGGGCACCGTTTCGCGCGCGGTTTTGAAATCAATCAGCAGCGGTGCCAGCGGATGCGTTTGCGGCGTGGATGAGAGCTCGATTTGGCCTCGCTCTGCCAAGGCGCGATACCGTGGGATGACTGTGCTGAGCTGTTCGCCGATGATGGCGAGCAACTGGCCTCGGTCATTAGCGTCATAGCCCTGCCCCTTGCTCATCAACTCGGCAATACGCGGATGCTGTCGACGCACGGTTTCGCCGGTCCATGCAAGGTGATACCAGGTCAGTAAATCGGAAAAGTACGCACCAGAGAGATAGGCTGTTGGCGCCGAGCCTTCTTTGGTCAGCAGCGTATAGGTGTCAAGCAAGCGCTGGTAGTGGGGAAACGGCTGCAGCATGGTGTGATGATTGCTGCGAAAACAGGCGTGCAACACCAGCTGGCGGTCGTCGGCACTGATGGCATCGAGATTATCGGTGGCAAGCAAGCGCAACAGCGGGTCACGAAAATTATGCTCGGCGAACTGATTTGCGTAGTCTTCAATCTGCTCCAGCAACACCGGCACGAAGTTCACCACACAGCGTATGTGCGGATGCCGCTCCAGATGCGCCGCCATGTCGACATAGTCTTTCAGCGCATGCAGATAGACCCAGGGCAGCACGAATTCTCCCGTCGAGGCACTATCCGGCGCCGTGCCACAGCGGCTGACTTTTGCTGAAGCCTTGTTACTACTATTTGCGCTACCACTAGCGCTACGATCGTCGCTGCCATCACATTGGCCATGGTCACGATAGTCCGGCTGATGCATGTGCCAGAGAAAAACCAGATCGAGCGTCGTTTCCATGCCTGTTTCCTTAACGATCAGCGAATGTGGTGGGCCTGCTGGCCGAGCATTTCTGGTGTCACCAGCGTAATGCCGCCTGCACTGACATGGAAACGCTTGCGGTCAGCCTCCGGATCGTAACCGATCACCATGTCTTCTGGAATGTAGCAATGCTTGTCGATGACAACCCGACGCAGCTTGGCGCGCCGGCCAATATCGACATCCGGCAGGATGATCGAGTCTTCAATCTCGGCCCAGCTGTGCACATGCACTCGCGAGAACAACAGCGAGCGGCGTACTGTCGCACCGCTAATCACGTCACCACCAGACGCCAGCGAATCAATCGCCACGCCGCGGCGGGTGTCATCATCAAAGACGAATTTAGCCGGAGGTAGCTGCTCTTGGTGCGTCCAGATCGGCCACTCCTCATCGTACAGATTGAGTTCAGGCGTGACCTTGGTCAGTTCCATATTGGCTTGCCAGAAGGCATCGATGGTGCCGACATCGCGCCAGTACGGCGTACCCTCGCCATCAAAACCGATGCAGGATTTGGCAAAGCTATGGGCAAAGACGCGATAGCGCTGCAGGCAGTAGGGAATCAGGTCTTTGCCAAAGTCATGCGAGGAATGCGGGTCATCATGGTCGCGGATCAACTGTTCGTAAAGGAACGCGGCATTGAACACATAGACGCCCATATTGGCCAAGGCCCGATCTGGCTTGCCCGGCATGGGCGGTGGCTCTTTGGGTTTTTCCAGAAAGCTGGCAATGCGCCCGTCTGCTTGCGTGGCCATGACGCCAAATTCGCTGGCTTCGCTCAGCGGTACATCGATGCAGGCAATGGTGAGGTCGGCCTGATTCTCAATGTGCTCAGCCAGCATGCGGCTGTAATCCATCTTGTAGATATGATCGCCCGACAAAATGATCACGTATTTGGCGCGCGTACGCCGGATGACGTCGAGATTCTGCAGTACCGCATCGGCCGTGCCCTGATACCAGGACTCACTGATTTGCTGCTGGGCGGGCAGCAAGTCGATGAACTCATCAAAGCGGCCATCGAGAAAACTCCAGCCGCGCTGCAGATGCTTGATCAGGCTCTGCGCTTTGTACTGGGTCGCGACGCCAATGCGCCGGATACCGGAGTTCACGCAGTTCGACAAGGTGAAGTCAATGATGCGGAACTTGCCGCCAAAGGGCACGGCGGGTTTCGCCCGCCAGTCGGTCAGCTGCATCAGCCGGCTACCGCGACCACCGGCCAACACCATGGCATAGGTGCTGCGGGTAATGTGCCCCCCGCTCATATGATCAGTAATACGGCGCTCGCCGCTTCTCTTTTCGTCATGGTGCATGGCTTTCCTCCTGTGGCGACTACAATCGCGTCGCCACTACATGTTGATTATGAAGCCTACTCCGACTCCCACTGCTCTGCTTGCCGCCCGAGATCATGATCCCTTTGCGACCCTGGGGTTGCACAAAGATGGATCGTCGTGGTGTCTGCGCGTTTTTCGTCCCGATGCCCAATCGGTTGATCTGAAACTGGCCAACGGTCAGTGGCAGCGCCTGCAGTCGGGCAGCAGCGGTCACAGCGGCGGCCATAGTGGCTTGTTTGAATGGCGTGGCAAGGAGGCTCCGCCCCGCCCCTGGCGTTTGCGCGTTGGTAATGGTTTCAGTGAGTGGGAATTTTTCGACCCCTATGCGTTCACGCCGCAAACGCCGGAAGCCGAACTTTACCTCTTTAACTCGGGTCGCTTGCTGCAAGCATGGCGCACGTTGGGCGGCAATCCTGCTGTGCGTGAGGGAATCGCCGGCATTTGCTTTCGTGTGTGGGCGCCCAATGCCGAGCGTGTGTCGGTGGTGGGTGAGTTCAATCACTGGGATGGCCGCCTTCATCCCATGTCCAGCCTCGGCGCTTCGGGCGTCTGGGAATTGTTCATACCGGAACTGAGCGCTGGCAGTTTGTACCGCTTCGAGATCCGCGCCCGTCATACCGGCGCGGTGATGATCAAGAACGACCCCTACGCGCAAGCGTGCGAAATGCGTCCGGCCACGGCCTGTCGTGTGCCGGCGCCGAGCACTCATACGTGGCACGATGCCGAATGGCTGAAGGCCCGTGCCGTGCGCGATTGGCTGCATGCACCGATGAATGTCTACGAGCTGCACGCCGGCAGCTGGATGCGTCACCCCGATAAGCGTTTTTACAGCTACCGCGAACTGGCCGAGCGGCTGGTGCCCTATGTGCGTGACATGGGCTACACCCATGTCGAGTTCATGCCGCTGACGGAGCACCCCTTGGATGAGTCCTGGGGCTATCAATGCACGGGTTTTTTCGCCGCCACGTCGCGTTACGGCAGCCCTGACGATTTGCGTTTCTTGATCGATGCCCTGCACCAGGCGGGCGTCGGTGTCGTGCTGGACTGGGTGCCCGGCCACTTCCCCTCGGACGATTGGGCGCTGGCCCACTTCGACGGCAGTGCGCTGTACGAGCACGAAGACCCACGCATGAAGGTGCACCCGGACTGGGGAACCTATGTGTTCAATTACGCGCGCAACGAAGTGCGCAGCTTTTTGCTCTCCTCCGCCAATTACTGGCTGTCGGAATTTCACATTGATGGCTTGCGCGTCGATGCCGTCGCCTCGATGCTCTACCTCGATTACTCGCGCAAAGCCGGCGAATGGACGCCGAACCGCTACGGCGGCCGGGAAAACCTCGATGCCATCGGCTTTCTGCGTGAATTGAACGAAATGGTGCATGCCGACTTCCCCGGTGCGCTGACCATCGCCGAGGAATCGACCGCATGGCCGATGGTCTCGCGCCCGGTTTATCTGGGCGGGCTGGGCTTCTCGATGAAGTGGAACATGGGCTGGATGAACGACACGCTCGA
>CAZFSH010000189.1:0-5811 GCA_964521935.1 uncultured Propionivibrio sp. | reverse complement strand
TCTTCCCCGGTAAAGCCATCACCACGGGTAGCGCCACGCACAAACAGGCCATTTTCATAGTGCAACGTGATGGCCAGACCATCAAATTTTGGCTCACAGGCGTAGCCGATTTCCTCGGTCGCGCCTAAGCCTTCGCGACAGCGCTTGTCAAACGCGGCCACTTCTTCCGCGGTAAACGCATTATTGAGCGAGAGCATGGGCACGCCATGCTGTACTTGCCCAAAGTCTGGCAACGGCGGCGCACCAACACGGCGCGTTGGCGAATCAGCTAGCTGCAACTCGGGATGAGTACCTTCCAGCGTTTGTAGTTCACGGAACAGCCGATCGTATTCGGCGTCCGGGACGATGGGGGCATCCAGCACGTAATAGGCGTGATTGTGCCGATCGAGCGCTTTGCGTAACAACGCGGCACGCTCAGCAGGCGTTGGCGCGGCCACGCTAGGTGGGCTGCTGGTGCTGCTGGGGCTGGGGGTGGTATCGCTCACAGCATGGCTCATCACGAGAACAGGCGCATCGCCCGTGGCCCACCTGGGCTTATCCCGGCCGTGTTCAACACCTGTTGCAGTTCGCTGATTTTGTTGCGTATCGTCACAATCATTTGCTCTGACAAAGGCGCACGATTCGCGTCAACCAAGGTGGCACCAAGCCCTTGCGCAAGTTGGCGGGCCACCAGCACCATACGGTTGAACGATGCCGTGCCATCGCTCACGCGCGGCACATCGATGAACAAGCTAACGCCATGCGTAGCAAGCGAGCTCATGCCCGCGGGATCAAACGGCTCATTACCAAGATTACCCAAGGCAAACTCGCTCTCGCCGGCGGCATTGCGGTAGTGATATAAGCCGTCGCGCTCCAGGGTTAGGCCGGCGGCTTCGCACACACCACGCAGCTTGGTGCCGGCAAAAGCGCCGCCTTGTGCATTGACGACACTCAGCGCAAACTGGACGTCGACGCTGGCGCAAAAGCGATCCAGTTCCTGGGCGCGCAAAAACATTTCGCTGCGACTGGGAAAGTCGATCTGAATATCGAGATGACGCGCCGCCTGACGCAAACCATCGAGAAAGTGTCCTAGCTCGGCGTCAGAAATGGCGCCACGCCGATCTACCAGCTGCAACGACACCAACCAGTGGGCATAGCGCTCGCTGGAGGCCTCGTTCATGGCAAACCAGGGCGACATCTCATCCTGTCGGGCCAGCCAATGCACGGGTTTCGACAAGCCATTATGTAAGCTACCCTGCGCAGCCTGAATGCTGGAAGCCAATACCGGCATGCGGGTCACAAAGCTGACCAAGCAATCGGCAAGCGGATCAGCCCAGGGCAGCAACTCATCGGTACGACGTTCGTTACGCGATACAGGCTCATGAATGGAGTCATAAGAGGGCGACGCGCTGACAGCGCCCTTAGCCGATGTCTCCACGCGAGACCACGACTCATTGCCCGCCTGCGCCAATTCGCTGTACTCAGCGTGGCCAGCGTCCGTCGGCAAACTCTGCGCCGTAGCGTTATCGCTATCCGCATCCACTGAGCCCGCATCGTTAATTCCCGGTTCCCGCCGTACGCTGTCTTGCGCGTCCACAACGGGTTCCATCTGCGGCGCTGTTGCCATCTTTTGTACCGGCGCGGTAGAGCTGGAGGTACCCATACGCAGCAATACATCGTCCTGACCACCTTTGAAAATCGCCTCGGCGAGTTGGCGATGTTTACGCTCTTGCCAAGCGTTATAAACCCAGACTGCGACAACGGCCACAATCCCGGCAGCCAGCAAGGCTATTTGTAGTTCGTTCATGCTGACCCTACTTTGCTATCGGCGAGACGCAAGGCCTCAAACATATCGACTTCGACAACGCGTGAAACGCCCTGTTCCTGCATGGTGACACCAATGAGTTGTTGCGCCATTTCCATGGCGATTTTGTTGTGGGAAATAAAAATGAACTGTGTCGTCGCGGACATCCGTTTAACCATTTCGCAAAAGCGCACGGTATTGGAGTCATCCAGTGGCGCGTCCACTTCGTCGAGCATACAAAACGGTGCCGGGTTGAGGTGGAACAAGGCAAACACCAACGCAATCGCGGTCAGCGCTTTCTCCCCCCCTGACAACAAATGAATGGTCGAATTTTTTTTGCCCGGCGGCTGCGCCATGATCTGAATCCCGGCGTCGAGAATCTCCTCACCGGTTAGCAGCAGTTTGGCTTCGCCTCCCCCGAAAAGTTGCGGGAAGAGCGTGCCAAACTGACGGTTGACCGAGTCGTAGGTTTCCTGCAGCTGCTCGCGTGTTTCGCGATCAATACGGCGAATGGCATCTTCCAATGTACCAATCGCTTGCGCCAGGTCGCCAGACTGCGAATCGAGGTAGCCCTTGCGCTCACGCGCCGAATTGAGCTCATCAAGTGCCGCCAGATTGACGGGGCCCAATGCTTCAATGGCATTTCCCAAGCGGGTAATTTCTGCCTGCATGGCACTGTCTCGACGATCTTTTGCCAAGTCTTCCGCAAACTGCGCTTCGTCTGCTTCCGTGAGCACATGTACTTCCGCCAAACGCTCGCGATACTGCTCCTCATTCAGCTGCGCGGCTTGGGCTTTGAGCTTGAGGTCGTTGATTTTTTCGCGCAAGGGTTCAACGCCCTGCTCCAGCCGCATGCGCTGTTCATCAAGCGTACGCAATTCAATCGCCGCACCTTCAAGCACGTTACGCCGCTCGGCCAATGCCGCTTCTTTCTGCTGCTTGGTATCGAGCGCCGTGTGCAGCTGATCTTGCAGCACCTCATCGGAAATCGCCGCGACTTCCGCCGAGGCGCTGTCAATTTCACCCAGAATGCGTTCGATCTGTTTACTCGCGGTATCCGTCGCCCGCGAGTTATCTTCCAGTTTGGAGAGGCACTCCCGTTCGGAAAAACCCGCTTCTTGCGCTTCACGCGCCATTTGCTGTTCCAAGGCTCGGGCTTCGCGCAATGCAGCCTCGCACTGACGCTGATTCTCCAAAGCCTGATCGACCCGCGAGCGAATTTCACCTAAGCGGTCGCTATGCACGAGCGCTGTTTCTTCGGCACGTTCGTAACTCGCTTCTTCAATTTCCTGCTGACGTGCCAGTTCAGCCAGATCAGCATTGATCTGGCTCGACCGCTCATCAAAGCGCGCCTGCGCTTGCGTGAGCTTAAGGGCTTCGACCTGGGCGCCATGACGCGCCTGCTGGCTGTCTTGCAGCGTGCGGCGGGCTGTAGCCAGCTCTTGTTGATGTCCAGCCAAGGCCTGCTCGGCCACTTGCTGCGCACTACGGGCAAGCTCTTCGGCTTCAGCAAGGGACACGAGCGCCGCAGCGAGCTCGTCAATTTCGCGCTGGCGCTCGATAACACCGTGCGTTTTGGCATCCGGCACATAAAGCGTCAAGCCAGCGGGGGTCAGGACATTGCCCTCCCGTGATACCCACTTACCGTTCGTGACGGGCAAGGTGCTCGCCAGATCGTCTGCCACACTGACACCGGCCAGCCACTCATCCAGCACCGTATTCCAGCGAGCGTCAGTGCACTGGACTTTGCTGCGCAAGCTGTTACCGCTCAGATCAGACTGAGAAGCCGTAGCACCAGACAATGCCAGTGTCAGAATGGCCGGAGCTTTATCAGCCAGAGCCTGGCGCGCCAAATCATCGTCGCCGAGCAGGGCTGAGAAACGTTCGCGCAAGATGGATTCAACCGCCGTTTCCCAGCCGGCTTCGACATTTATTGACTGCCATAGTGGTTTGGCATCGGCCAATCCGTGAGCGGCAAGCCAGCTACCCATGTCACCACTTTGCGCAACGCGCGCCTGCAAAGCACTCAGCGCATCGTGACGGGCACGCGTTTCTGTGAGTGCGCGATGCGCGGTCTGCAAGGCTTCACGAGCACTGCGCAAGCCTGCTTCAGCCTCGGGTAGCGTCGCTTGGAGGGACGCCAGATTATCCTGGGCGACCGCTAAGCGTTCATCCGCCACGGCTTCGGCCTCTTGCGCCGCCGCCAGCTCCGCCGGATCGGGGGCGCCCAAAGCTTGACGGTCGGCTTCCAGACGAACACGACGCTGGGCGAGTTGATCGAGGGTGCGTTGGGCATGGCCTTTCTCGGCCTCAGCCAAACGCAAGGCTTGCTCCACTTCACTCAAGGCCCGGCGCGCTTCAGCCACTTCAGAGCCCGCGGACTGCACCGCGTCTTCCGCTTCAGGCAAGCGCATCGAGGCTTCTTCATGCCGGGCGGATGCCGTGTCTGCACGGGTACGCGAGGTTTCCAGCAAGGTGGTCCAGCGAGTTTCGTCCTGGGCCAGCGTGGCGAGTTGATTCCGCCAATGGTTTTGTTCGGCACCGAGTTGCAGCAAGCGCGCTTCGAGTCGCTGACGCGAATCCAGCATGTGACGAATTTCCGATTCCAACCGGCTGACTTCGGTATTGGACGCATACATCTCGGCTTGCGCCGCATGCAGGGCATCGGATGCGGTGAAGTGCATTTCACGGGCTTGTTCGACACGCGCTTCGATTTCTCGCAGCTGGGCGTTTTCTCCCTCGACGCGGGTAATGGCCTCCTCGACCGCGCGCGACATACGCTCGCTATCGGCACGCGCGTCGTTGCGTTTTTTCAGCCATAGGACAGTTTGCGTGCGTGCAAGGTTGGCGTGCAGGTCACGGTATTCGCGCGCAACCTCCGCCTGTACCTCCAGACGTCCCACTTGCGTATCCAGCTCGTTACGAATGTCGTCGACACGCGCAAGATTTTCGCGGGCATCTTCGAGACGGTGTTCGGTTTCTTTACGCCGCTCTTTGTATTTCGTGACGCCTGCCGCTTCTTCGAGGAAAAAGCGAAGCTCTTCCGGCTTGGCTTCGACGATACGTGAAATCATGCCTTGGCCAATGATCGCGTAAGCACGCGGGCCAAGGCCTGTACCGAGGAACAAATCAATCACGTCGCGGCGGCGTACGTGCAGATTGTTGATGTAGTAGCTGGAGTTCCCCTCACGATCAAGAATACGCTTGACGGTGATTTCAGCATATTGCGACCACTGACCAGCCGCCCTGCCCTGTGCGTTATCAAAGAACATCTCAACGCTGGCACGGGAAACTTCCTTGCGATTACCAGAGCCTTTGAAAATGACGTCCTGAATCGACTCACCGCGCAACTCCGATGCTTTTGACTCACCGAGTACCCAGCGCACGGAGTCAATGATGTTCGACTTGCCACAGCCATTGGGCCCGACCACTCCCGCCAACTGGCCAGGGAATAGCACGGTGGTGGGCTCAACAAACGACTTGAAGCCCGCAATTTTCAGCTTGGTCAGACGCACGAGGGAGTTTCCCGGTTTAATGGACGCGTGATGCGCACGGGTAATGAAGAAAAAGCTGAATGATTATAATCATTGGATACCTGCACTCAAGCGCTGGTTACCCGATCACCATGCCCCGAATATCCCGTATTTTCGGGAAATTCTTCACTTTTTGGATCTTTTCCGCCCCATGACGACCAAACCGAGCAAAGCGCTGGAAACCTTTCCCAATCCGGCCCCGCACCGCGATTATCAGATTCACATGGAAATTCCCGAGTTCACCTGCCTGTGCCCCAAAACGGGCCAGCCTGATTTTGCGGTCTTAACGCTCGACTACATTGCCGACAAACTCTGTGTGGAACTCAAAAGTCTGAAACTTTATGTATGGAGTTTTCGTGACGAAGGCCACTTTCACGAGGCCGTCACCAACCGCATGCTGGACGATCTGGTCAAGGCACTCAAACCCCGCTACATGCGCCTGACCGCGCGCTTCTATGTGCGTGGCGGGGTGTTCACCAATGTGGTCGCCGAGCA
>CAZFSH010000188.1:0-5817 GCA_964521935.1 uncultured Propionivibrio sp. | reverse complement strand
TCGCTGCGGGGGAGAGGTCGGCGGCGTAGACAAGGGTTGCGCTGCTAATCCATATGCCGAGCAAAAGTGCGCGCAAACTCATGGGGCGTTCTCCGGAGACAGGGTGATGGATTTGGGTAAAAGCTATTACTCAGCAATGGCGCTTACGCACCACCGCGCCGCTTGAGCGGCTCAAGGCGTTTGATGCGTGCGACCAGCTCTTGACGGGTTCCCGCAATAGTAACCAGCGGTTGACGGCGCAAGCTGGCCACTTCTTCGGCAGTAAACGGCGGCGTGTCGGCCGGTGTTTCGTGCGGGCTGAAGGTTTTCAGCATCCAGTTAAGGACGTTGGCAAGGCGAGCATCGGAGAGTTCCGACTGTGCCACACCGGGAACACGCAGCAGAAACTCACGGCCACCGTCAACGCGCAGGAAATTGCCGACATAGCCCTTGAGCGAGGGGACGCCATGCGCGGGATGCCCCGAGCCATCGGCCAGATGACAACCTTGGCAGGCCAGCATGTAATCGGCGACCACGGGTTCGGTGGCTTGCACCGACAGCGCGGCCAATACACCTGTCGCAGCAAAAGTCAGTCGCTGTGAGACGGCGCGAACGCGCATTAGTCTTTGACTCCGATGACTACGGAGAGCGAGCAGTTGTAGGTTGCGCCCGACTTGCTGCCACTGCACCAGTTCAAATCGTTCGCGGTTTGCGGGCGGTAGATGGGTGTATCGCCTTCGTCACGCTGACAGGCGCAGCGACCGCAGGAACTTTGTCCGCAGCAGTCGTTGTAGGAGATGATGTAATCGCGTCCGTCGGTCGGGTTGCGGCAGGTGCCGATCCAGGTGATTTCAGACGGGGTCGTGCCGGGTGGGCAGGTGTTGATGGTGCCGCCGCAGCAGCCACAGAGAAAGCCGTCGATGGCGCAATGTCGCCAGTAGTCGCAGCTTGCTGGATCACCGTCTTCCAGCTTTGGTGTGCCGGCGAAGGCGGTGCTGCGAAATACCGGTAGCAGTACGCCGGCACCGCTGCCGATCAGCACCAGCCCCAAGCGATTGAGAAAGGAGCGGCGCGAGAGTCGTCGTGCGCTGTGTCGCGTCGAGGTTTCGGTAATGCGATCGAGCCATTTATCCAGCATGGTGTTCTCCGTTCAGGCCTGCGCCTTGGCGTGGGGGGGCGTGTGTTGGCGTCACGAGGTGGTGATAGTCCTGCAGCGAGGCGACGCCTTTTTGCTTGGCCTCAAACAAACTTTCGAGATGCTCGCGATTATTGACCAGACCATGCGTCAGCACGATGCCCGTGGATGAAATCAGGACGCCATAGGGCAGCTTGCTGATCTGGTAGGCGAGGCCGACATCGGTGGATAAGAGATAAGGAAAACGCTCCAGCCCGTGCTGAGCGATAAAGCGCTGATGCTCGGCTTCCTCGCCGTCACTGGCAAACACCACGCGCAACCACGATTGCTCACCAGTGCTGATGTCGTTGAGTATGGGCAGCAAGGTTTTGCAGACCGGGCAGGTGGCGGACAAAAAAAACAGCAAGGTGGTTTTGTTGTCGGTTGCCGTACCGCCAATCGCTATCGAGCCGCCTGTCAGGCTAGGCAGCAGAAAGGCGGGCGCGGCATCGCCGGCCTTGATGGCTTTGCCGAGCGAGAGGGCGCCGACGGGGCGGATGCGTTCGTGCAGCACGCCGATCTGGCGGGCCAGAGCGAACACCGCAATGCCCAGGGCGAGCAACACCACCCAGACCAGCACGTTAGAAATCAGTAAAGCCTCAGTCATGAAAAATCTCGCGATGGCGGTAGTGGTTGGTGAGCAGGCGATTGGTCAGCGCGTAGAGCAGGGCGGACAGGGCTATCGCCATGGTCAGGGTAAACCCATCGAGTAGCGTCAAGTCACGCGCGCGCATGTCGTCGATCAGCGCGATGGGCATAACGAAGGCCGCCATCACGCCATTTCGCCAGACCGCCCCCCAACTCGCCGTTTGCCGCGCACTGCCCCAGCCGCAGCCGCAATCGTTCAGCTGACGGCCACGCAGCAAGGCTTGCGCCATGACACTGGCGTAGAGGATCAATACCGCGGCACTGGCGAGCAGTGCCGCGTGGCGGCTGGCGCTAACGAGCAGGCACAGCGCCAGGGTGAGTTCCACAAGAGGAATCAGTCGCACCAGAAAGGGAGTGAGGGAGGTTGGTAACACGTCATAGCCTGTGACCGCTGAGGCAAAGCTCGCCGGCTCGCGCCACTTGTGCACGCTGGCGCCAGCGAAGAGCAGCGCCAGGGCCAGGGCGGCCAGGAGCGACACGACGGGGTCGTTCAGGAGCGTCATGCGTTTACCAAACTACCAGTGAATTGAGGTAACCGTTGGGCAGGCCGCGCACATGCTGAGTGCGCTTGCCGGATAGCGCATCGTAGATCGACACGGCCTGCTGCATTACCCGGTAGATGCCGTCCTGGCCCTGCGTCAGATACACCCAGATCATGGCGACGTAAGGCATGGGGACGATGAAGTCGATGGTGTAGAGCTGCGGTTTTTCATCTTGGGTCACGGCAATTGAGAGCGTCAGTTCCTTGAGCGGAATGCTGCGAATTTTCTTCTGGGTTTGCGCGTCATACACCCAGACTTCGGTGCCGGGTTCCTGGCGGGTTTTTTCTTCGCCCTGATGCATGAGCACGTACAACTGGCCGCTGGCTTGATGGACGGCCAGGTGCTGGCTGCCGCTGATGCGCCAGTCGCTCTTGCGCTCTGAGTCGGTGACGAGCGGCCACTTGGCGCTGAGCTTGGCACCGTGCTCGTTCATCTCGATAGCGTAGACATTATTCAGGCGCGAGACGAAATACCAGGTGCTGCCGTTGCGCACGCCGGCGGTGGTCAGGTAGTCGGCCACCGGGTCAAAAAGCGGGGCGATACGTTCATTCAGTATGGGTTTGCCGTTGTCATCAATGCGCAGATGCAGGAAGCCACCGTCGCCGCAGATGTTGTAGAAGTCGCGCTTGCCGGCGGCGTAAATGGATGTGCAGCCAGGGGTGGCGACCTCTGTGATGAAGCGATCATTTTTCAGGTCAACGATACTGACCGACTGTGCCGGGGTGTAGTTCACCACCAGCATGAAGCGCTCATCATCGGAGAGTGTTTCCAGGCCGATGGGGCCAAGGGCGTTGATGCGCTTGGGCGGGATGCGAATTTCTTTTTTCGGTTGCAGCGTGGTGCCGTCATACACCGTGACAACATCGCTGCGCTCACCGCGCGTGCCCCGGCTGTAATAGGTCTCGGCCATATACAGCTCATTGCGCTGTGTGGACGGTAGCAGGCGGTTGGGCCAGAAGCCATTATTGAGCTGCCCCAGCATTTTCCCCGCATTGTCGAAGAGAAAGAATCGGCCATCAATTTGCGACGGAGCGCGGTTGCCGCCGGCCCAGAACCAGTGTTTGCCGGTGTGGTCGGCCAAACGTTCCAGCCCGGCTTTTTCGGGAGGGATTTGTGCCTGCGCAGCGAGGGCTGGTAGAAGCGCTGGTACAAGCGTGAGTGCACTGAGTAAGCACTGGAACAGCCGGCGAAAATTCATCAGTGGATCTCCACGTCAAATCGAACGAGCGCCGATTATGCCTTAGCATTCGACGCTCTTATGGGAGAGCGCTCATGACGCAAGATGAAATGAAACAAGCGGTCGCGCAAGCGGCGTGTGCCTACGTGGCGGACAAACTTCCTGCTGGCGCGGTGCTGGGCGTGGGCACCGGGTCAACGGCGAATTTCTTTATTGATGCCGTGGCGACCTTGAAAGATCGGTTGGCCGGCGCCGTGGCCAGTTCCGAGGCCACCAAGAAGCGGCTGGAAAGCCATGGCATTCGCGTCATGGAGTTGAATGACGTGGTGGCGCAGGGTTTGTCCATGCCCATTTACGTTGACGGTGCCGATGAAATTACCCGCGGCATGGCCATGATCAAGGGCGGTGGTGCGGCCCTGACGCGCGAAAAAATTGTCGCGGCGGTCGCTGGCGAGTTTGTCTGTGTGTGCGATGAGAGCAAGCTGGTCGAGCGTCTGGGCAAGTTTCCGCTGCCGGTGGAAGTCATTCCCATGGCCAGCGCACAAGTCGCCCAAGCGCTCAAGGCGCTCGGCGGCGAGCCAACGCTACGGGCCAATTGCGTGACCGATAACGGCAATGTCATCATTGATGTGCGTGGCTTGTCGATTGCTGATCCGGTGGCGCTGGAAAGCGAGATCAATCACATCACCGGTGTGGTCACCAACGGCTTGTTTGCCCGACGTGGCGCCGATCTGCTGTTGCTGGCAACACCAACCGGGGTGCAGCAGTTGCGCTAAGGTTTCGGTTATTGCGTCGTAACTGGCGGGCAGCGCTGGAGCCATAAAAAGCCCAGCGTGCCAGCGCAGGCCGAGGCCAGCAGTACGGCAACTTTTGAACTGTCGATGAGCGCCGGGTTGCCGGCGAACGCCAGATTGGTGATGAAGATCGACATGGTAAAGCCGATACCACCAAGCAGGCCAACGCCGAAAACGTGACGCCAACTCAGGTCGTCCGGCAGGCGACAGATGCCCACGCGTACCGCTAACAGACTGGCTAAGAAAATGCCGATTGGTTTGCCGAGCAGTAAGCCGGCCATGATGCCCAGACTGTTGCTGCTGAATAACGCAACATGCCAGTCGTCTCCGATAGTGATGGCGGTATTCGCCAAGGCAAAAATCGGCAGGATGGCAAAGGCGACCGGCTTGTGCAACGCCTGCTCAAGCCGGTGTGAGGGCGAGTGTGAGGGCGAGTGTGAGGGTGGTTGTGAGAGAGCGGGCGCGCCGGCAGTGCGTGCCGTGAATGGAATGGCAAATGCAAGCAGCACGCCCGCAATGGTGGCATGGACGCCCGACTTGAGCATCAGCACCCAGAGCAGGCTGCCGCCCAGCAGATAGGGCCACAGGTGCATCACCCGCCCGTAGCGATTGAGTCCTACCAGCACGGCAAACACGGCCGCCGCTGCCAGTAAATACAGCCACGACACGCCACCGCTATAAAACAGCGCAATGACGATGATGGCGCCCAGATCGTCCATGACGGCGAGCGCGGTCAGGAAGATTTTCAACGAGGCGGGAATGCGCTGGCCAAGCAGCGCCAGCGTCCCCAGAGCAAAGGCAATGTCTGTGGCCATGGGTATGCCACTGCCGGCTTGCGTGGCGGTGCCGCTGTTGAGGCTAAGGTGAATACCTGCCGGTATGACGATGCCACCGATGGCGGCCACAATGGGCAGCAAGGCCTTGCGCAGATTGGCCAGTTCGCCAACGTACAGCTCGCGCTCCAGCTCCAGGCCGATGAGCAGGAAAAACACCGCCATCAGCGCGTCATTGATCCAATGCTCCAGCGTTAGCCCGCCGAGGCGCATTTGCCAGAGCTGCTGGTACTCCGCGCCCCACGGCGAGTTACTCAGGCCGAGTGAGAGGACGGTGCAGATAAGCAATAGCAAGCCGCCCGCTTTCTCCGAGTTGAAGAACGCGATGTAGGTTCGGGAAAGCGGCGTGGCGCGCTCAGTCATGGCTATCGGCGTGAACGAAAAAGTCAGTCGCCGTCCCACAGCGACTGACTTTTCTTACTGCTGTTTTTACTGCTGTGTGCCGCTCAGGAAATTGCGGCCGAATTGCCAGCACACCGCCGCGATCAGGCCGGAGGCGGGTATGGTCAGAATCCACGCAACCACGAGGTTCATCGTGATGCCCCAGCGGACCGCCTTGACGTCCTGCGCGGCACCCACGCCGACGATAGCGCCGGTGATGGTGTGCGTAGTCGATACCGGAATACCCGCGAGTGTCGCCAGGCCCAGACTGATCGCGCCGCCCATCGAG
>CAZFSH010000187.1:0-5841 GCA_964521935.1 uncultured Propionivibrio sp. | reverse complement strand
GGCGTGCTCACCTCAGTGCATGCCTTCGCCACCGACCCACGCCGTGGCCTGTTCATCCTGATGTTGCTCGCGGTTGTCGTGGGCAGCTCGCTATTGCTGTTTGCCTGGCGCGCGCCCAAAGTGTCGGCAGGCGGCATCTTTGCGCTGCTCTCGCGCGAAACCTTGCTGCTGATGAACAACGTGATTCTCGTTGTTGCGGCTGGCAGCGTTTTGCTCGGTACGCTCTACCCGCTGATCATCGACGCGCTGGGTATGGGCAAACTCTCCGTCGGCCCGCCCTACTTCAACGCCGTATTCGTGCCGGTGATGGTGCCTCTGCTCCTGCTGGTCGCCGTCGGGCCGATTGCGCGCTGGAAATCTGCTGATCTGGCCGACTTGATTCAGCGCCTGCGTTTAGGTGCAGTTATCGCCCTTATCGCTGGTGTTACCCTGCCACTGTTGATGGGTAAATGGACGCCGCTGGTAGCCCTCGGCTCATTACTGTCGGTCTGGATCACCGCGGCCGTCGTGTTCCAGATACGCGAGCGCCTGAAAACCGGCACCCCCCCGCTGGCCTACTGGGGCATGCAAGCGGCTCACCTCGGACTGGCCATTTTCGTCTTCGGCGTCACCATGGTTGGCGGCTTTCAGGATGAAAAAGACGTACGCATGAGCGCCGGCGACACCGTATCCGTCGGTGGTTACGAATTCCGACTACTCGGCGTAGGTGAAGCCCCTGGGCCAAACTATATGGCCTCGGTAGGTGAGGTTGAACTGTCGCAAGGCGGCAAGGTCTTGAAAACCCTGCGTCCGGAAAAACGCCAGTATTTCTCATCAAGCATGCCCATGACCGAAGCCGCTATTGATGCCGGCTTCACCCGCGACGTGTATGTCTCGCTGGGAGAGCCGCTGGATAAGCGCGCCGATGGCACGCCCGACCCCAACGGTGCCTGGGCCGTACGCGTGTACTACAAGCCCTTTGTTGACTGGATCTGGGGCGGCTGCCTGTTCATGGCCTTTGGCGGCCTGCTGGCGATGATAGACCGCCGATATCGCGTTCGCCGTACAGCAGGCGCCGCGGAACTGCAGGGCAAGGTGCCCGCATGAAACGTCTCGCCTTACTGGTCTTGACATGCCTGAGCTTCAATCTGCAGGCCAACGAAGCCGCCCCCTTGGCCGACGACCCCGTGGTGGAAAAGCGCCTCATCGCCATCAGCGAAGAGTTACGCTGCCTGGTCTGCCAGAACGAATCACTCGCGGGATCACACGCAGATTTGGCCAACGACCTGCGCCGGGAAATTCGTGACCTGATCAAGAGCGGCAAAACCGATGCCGAAATCATGGACTTCATGGTCTCGCGCTACGGCGATTTCGTGCGCTATCGGCCGCCGGTCAAACCGACCACTTGGCTCCTCTGGGGCGGCCCCTTTGTGCTGCTGGTCGGAGGCATGTTTGGCCTGATCCGTTTTCTCCGCCGGCGCGCCACCACTGAAACTACTCGCGTATTGTCGCAGGCAGAGCAACGCCGTGCCGCCGCCCTGATCGACAACGCCGACCACAACTCCTGATCGCTCATGACCACATTCACCCCCTTCATCGCTGCCGCGGCAGCGCTCGCTGCCCTTACGGTTTTGCTGCTCACACAACCGTGGTGGCGTCCTTGGCTGACCAAGCGCCGCCCCACAGCGACTGACTTTTCAGAAGCCGCTGAAGTCAAAAAACTCAACGTCGCCATCTACCGCGATCAGCTGGCCGAACTGGCGCGTGAACGCGCCATTGGCCAGCTTGCCGAAGCCGACTACCAGAGCGCACGTGATGAAATCAACCTGCGCCTGCTTGAAGACACCGATGAGGCGGCCGCCCCGGTGGGTACGGAGAATGGAGCCAAGGCTACGGGCTCAGACAATCCGCTTGCCTCCCCGGCCACCCCCAGCAGACGCCGGCGCGCGCCCACCTGGCTAGCGCTGATCATGCTCGTACCCCTTGCTGCCGCCAGCATTTACCTGCAACTGGGCACGCCAGCAGCCGTACTTGACACGCAAGAGCGCGCGAAGAAATCCATGATGGACATGGAGCAAGCCATCACCAGCCTTGCCAACAAGCTCAAGGCCAACCCGGACAATCCCGATGGCTGGGCCATGCTCGCCCGCTCTTACGGCATGCTTGGTCGCTGGGATGAAGCCAGCGCCGCCTTTGAAAAAATCGGCCCGACGCTAGCAACCAATGCCGACCTGCTCGCCAGCTATGCCGAAGTGAAGTTCCGCGCCAGCGACAATACCTTTACCCCTGAAGTACGCAGCCTGGTCGCCCAGGCATTGGTCATCTCGCCGGACAATATGCACGCCCTGCTGCTTGCCGGTAGCGACGCGTTCCAGAACGAACGCTGGAGCGAAGTGATCGATCCCTGGCAAAAACTCGTCGCCCAGCTCGATCCGGAATCTGACGATGCACGGGAAATCACCGACGCGTTGAATCAAGCCCGCGCCAAGTTGGGCATCAAAGCGCCAAAACTGGCGCAAGCGAACCCTGCGGCAAAAGTCAGCCCGCATGACACGGCACCTGCCACAGCTCCAGGCAAAGAAGCGATTAGCGGTCGCGTCGAGCTCTCGCCTGAGCTGCGCAAGCTGGCCAAACCGGACGACACCTTGTTCGTTTTTGCTCGCGCCGTCAGCAGCAATGATGTGCCCGCGCCGCGTATGCCGCTTGCCGCCAAACGTTTGCGCGTCGCCGACCTGCCCTACGATTTCACGCTCGATGACAGCATGGCCATGAGCCCGGCGATGAAAATTTCCGCCTTCCCCTTGGTACGAATCGAAGCGCGCATTTCGTCGAGTGGCACGGCCACCCCTGCCAGTGGCGACCTCAGTGGTGAAAGCACTCCGATAAAACCCGGCAGCCAAAAAGTCAGCGTGCGCATCAGCAAGCAGGTGCCCTGAGTCGCTCAGTCTGACTAGGTACCGCCAAGCCTGAGGCTGACTCTGAATCCGCTTCGGGTTTTTCTTGCCACCATGCGCTAATCTGCCGAAAACAATTTCGGAGGATTAGCGCTATGGCTGCACCCAAAAAAACCTTGATCGCACTTGCGCTCACCGCGGCGGGCTTGGGCTGGCTCAGCGTTGCGCCACCTGATCTGCTGCGCGTGGGCGCGAACTACTCGGCCAAAATCGTTTGCTCGAATGTGTTCATCGCCCAGCGCGACCCTGCCGACATTATTCGTGAAGATCTGCAAGCACCGGGCAACCCGATTCTGAACCTGCTCAAGATCAGCGTCGACCGCGAGCAACAACTCGTGCATAGCAACTTTTTCGGCTTCATCGGCAAAGGCTTGGCGGTGTATCGGCCGGGTACGGGCTGCGCCGCCGTACCCGATGGCGACCTCGCCAGCGCCCGCCAATACGTTGCCCATCGTCCTGACATCCCAGCGCCCAAAGCCGATCAAGCCTGGCCAAACGGCAGCGCGGCGCAGCCTGTTCCTGCAGTGCAAACGCTCATTGAACAAAGCGACTTGCATGGCCCCCACGCGCGGGCGGTGGTCGTTATCCACAATGGCCAGCTCATCGCCCAACACTACGCTAAGGGCTTTAGCGAAACCACGCCACTGCTGGGCTGGTCGATGACCAAATCCGTGACGGCGGCACTCATCGGCATGCAAATCGCCGATGGCAAACTGGCGCTTAAGCAAGCCGGCTTCTGGCCGGTCGATACGACTAAGGCAAGCACGGTCACCGCTGCTACCAACGCCAACAATCCCCCCGGCCGCGAAGCCATCACGCTTGCCGATATGCTCGCCATGCAAGATGGCCTCGACTTTAACGAAGGCTATGGCAGCGTTTCCGACGTCACGCGCATGCTTTATCTGGAGCCGGATATGGCTGCCTTCATGAAGGCACGCCCCCTGGCGCATCCGCCGGGAACACACTGGAATTACTCCAGTGGCACCACCACCCTGATGTCATCCCTGTGGCAACAAGCCGCCGGCGACAAGGCGCTGGATATACCGTATCAGCGCCTGTTTGCACCACTGGGCATGCACAGCGCCATCATGGAAGCCGATGCGCGCGGCACGCTGGTCGGGTCCAGCTACCTGTATGCCACTGCGCAAGACTGGGCGCGATTTGGCCAGTTTCTGCTGCAAGACGGCGTCTGGAACGGCAAACGGCTATTGCCCGACGGCTACGTCAGTTACATCAGCACAGCCACTGAACCATCGAAAGGCCAATACGCCAAAGGCCAGCTCTGGCGCTGGGGCCCGGGGCGTGACACCGATGACGGCAAGAGCCCCGACCTGCCGTTCAATTTGCCCGCCGACACCTACTGGATGTCCGGCCATGACGGGCAAACCGTGGCCATCGTTCCCTCGAAAAAACTGGTCATGGTGCGCCTGGGCCTGACGCCGGCAAAGCTCAACTACCAACCGCAAGCCATGCTCGCGGAAGTCATCAAACACCTGCCCGCACAATAATGAACACATTCGCCTTCTGGATCAGCCTGGCTCTTCTGGCACCCCACGCGCTGGCAGCGGCAGAACCCGCGGCCGGCTGGCTCCACTATGGTGGTGATGCCGGGGGCCAGCACCACAGCCGGGCCACGCAAATCACGCCAGCGAATGTGAGCAAGCTGGCGCCGGCCTGGGTGTTTCGCACGGGCGATATGGCCAGCGACCCCGAAGGCATGAAAAACACCTCGTCGCAGGCAACGCCGCTGCTCTTGCCGCCCGAAGCTGGCGAGCATCTGGTGCTGTGCACGCCCTTTAACCGCATCATGGCGCTCGACCCCGCCACGGGCGAAACGCGCTGGGAATATGACCCCAAGGTAGAGCGCAAAAGCAAACGTCCTTTCCGCTGTCGCGGCCTCGCCTACTGGCGTAGCCCCGGGCCGGAGGATGGGCGCGCCTGCCGGCATCGACTGATCGAGCTGACGGCCGATCGACGCTTGATCGCAGTTGATGCCCGAGACGGCCGGCCGTGCGCCGGCTTTGGCGACAAGGGCGTAGTCCTGCTCAGTGAAAACGGCCGGTACAGCACCGATGAAGTCAGCAGCAGCTCGCCACCCGTGGTCGCCAATGGGGTGATCGTCGTCGGCTCATCGATTATCGACTTTGCCTTCGCGGAAGCCCCGCGCGGCCTGGTCGCGGCCTTCGACGCCGAAACCGGCAAACCGCGCTGGACCTTCGACCCGCTGGCCGGGATCAAGAACACCGGTGGCGCCAATGCGTGGGCGCCGCTATCGACCGACGCCGAACGCGATCTGGTCTTCGTCCCGACCAGCGCGCCCTCCCCGGACTATTACGGCGTGCTGCGCCCAGGCAACAATGGCTATGCCAACTCCGTCGTCGCTATCCAACTCTCGACGGGCAAGGTCGCCTGGTCCTTCCAGACCTCGCACCATGATCTCTGGGATTACGACCTGCCCGCACAACCGATACTTTTCGATTGGCCCGGCCCGCATGGCACCGTGCCTGCGCTGGCACAACTGACCAAACAAGGGCTGACGTTCATTCTTGACCGGCGCAATGGCAAACCGCTTTTCCCCGTTGAAGAGCGGCCAGTACCCGCGAGCACCATCGCCGGCGAAATCACCTCACCGACGCAGCCTTTTCCCGTTAAACCGCCGCCACTAATGCCCTCAACGCTGACGCCCGACGATGCCTGGGGCCTAAGCTTCTGGGATCGCAATCAGTGTCGCGACAAGATTGCCGCGCTCAACAACCACGGGCTATTCACCCCCCCGAGCGAGCAGGCTACCCTGATGATGCCTGGCAGCCTGGGCGGCGCCAACTGGGGCGGTGGCGCTTACCTGCCCGCGCAGCACCTGCTGATCGTCAACGTCAATTCCCTGCCCTTTGTCGGGCAACTGCTCAAG
>CAZFSH010000186.1:4105-5906 GCA_964521935.1 uncultured Propionivibrio sp. | reverse complement strand
CGGCGGTCAGGTCGTCGTGGCAGGCGACGGTATAGAGCGGCAGTCCAAGTTTGGCGGCCATGTGCGCGACAAAACGGGTTTTGCCAACGCCAGTGGGGCCTTTGATCAGGACCGGAAGGCGATTGCGGTGGGCATGTTCGAAGACGGCAATCTCATTGCCGGCGGCTTGGTAAAAAGGAAGCGTGTGCATGATGTGCGACCATAAGTACGAGTATGGTCACGCTACGCGCTTCGTGTGCCGGATGCCTTGTTTTGTGTCAAAAATCTGCCGTGTCGGAGATGGTCGGCTTAGCGATGCGTCTTTGCATGCTCGTGTCTGCTCACGTGTACAAGTGTGGTGAGGTAAAGAGTGTGCTGATGTTGGAGTTCGGCTACACGTTTACCAGCTATCGTCACCCGATGATTCGCCACTGTCCCACGAGTCACCGGTTCCGGCGTCAAAACTCCCGTAGTCATTGGGGCTGGGTGAGTCGATAGGCAGATAGTCTTGTGTCGGCGCCGAGCTGGTTACGCTGTGACTGCCCGTTGAACCATCGAACATTTTGGCCAGGCCATAGCCTGCGGCAAGTCCCGCTACGCCTCCCAATACGGCCCCACCAATTCCGGAGCGGGTGGGTGCGCTGCCTAAATTGCTCCCAAGTGTGCCACCTGAAGAGTTGCCGTTGTAGGCACCAAAGCCAGCTGGCTGAGGTCTGGCCCAACTACTTCCAGGATTTGTCGCTGGATAGAGTGGTGTGGATTGCTTACGCCACAGAGCAAAGAAAATAGCAATAAATACACCTGAAATAAGCAACAGCCAGCCCCATGGAGCGCTGGGCTCGGCGTTAGCGTGAGCGACGGTGATTGGGGAGCTATTTTGTGTTGTGGGTGTAAAGGCAGGAACGTGAGCGGATGCTACTGTGCCTGGCGCGCGGTCAAGAATTTCCAGCAGCCCCCTGAAGTGCTGAGGATCGCTCGCGAATTTGAGTGAGGGGTCAAGCCGGCGTGCTTCGAGTAGTTCCTGTCGCGCTTCAATTTTTCGGCCCTCACGGGCGAGAACTTGGCCCAACTCGTAGTGGGCTTTTGCGCTCTCGGGTTTGGCCTGAATGACTTCGTGGAGCATGGCTTCAGCATCGCTCAGACGTCCGCTGTTGACCGCCGCAGCAATATCTTTGGGCGCTGGCAGCGCAAAGGACAGTGGGGAAAGCAAGCTCAGTGTGACAAGGAAAATGGCAACAAGTAAGCGTTTCATTTGATTATCTCCATCACAAGCGCGCCAGCGGGGCGGGTGGATGCAACATAGGGACTGCAAATTGCCGAATCAATAGGCGCATTGCAACGTTTTGTTTCCAGTCTTTTCATCTCATCGCGGTGCGTTTCGATTGCGATGTGCTTGGACAGCCGCGCGCAGAAACTCAGTCGCTGTGGCACGGCCTATTGCTGAGCTTAATTAGCTTCGGTAATAGTATGATCGGCACCGTTGCCTTGGATAGGGTTCGACGGTATCTTGCCCCGAGTTCTGATCCTGTGAAGTTCAGTTTATGGAGCGTCACTCTGTTGCTCAGCACATTAGCCCACAGCAAAGTCGGATGAAACAGCGCGCCGTCGGCCAACCCTATCAAGCGGCCTTGCAGGTGGTCGGTGTCTATGCCCTGTTTGCGGGCATGTGGATACTTTTTTCTGATCGGCTGCTTAGCCTGATGTTTCCGGATGTCGCCGATTTCGCGCTGGCCAGCACGCTTAAGGGCATGGCCTTCGTGCTGGTCACCGCCGTTCTGCTCTACCTTTTGGTGATGCGTTTCTGGGCCCAGATCAATGCCGC
>CAZFSH010000186.1:0-4005 GCA_964521935.1 uncultured Propionivibrio sp. | reverse complement strand
CCGCCGTTCTGCTCTACCTTTTGGTGATGCGTTTCTGGGCCCAGATCAATGCCGCTAATCGCGCCCATACCGAATCCTTGGAGTTGCTCAGTACGATTGCCGAGAGTTCAGACGATGCAATCTTCGCCAAGGATCTGGCCGGACACTATTTGCTCTTCAATCAGGCCGCGAGCAAGGTGGTCGGCCGCCCGGTGTCCGAGGTTTTGGGGCGCGATGACGGAGCGATTTTTCCGGCGGAGCAAGCAACGATGCTGCGCGAGCGCGATCAGCAGGTGATTCTGCGTAATCGCCTCGAGTGCGAAGAGGAGTTGCTCGACACCACACAGGGGCGGCGGGTATTTCTCGGGACCAAGGGGCCGTTGCGCGATCAGGACGGGCGCATCATCGGCGTGTTCGGTATTTCCCGCGACATTACCGAGCGCAAGCGTGCCGAAGCGGAAATCGCCCATTACGCGCGCATTTTTCAGCATGCCGCCTGGGGCATGGTGGCAGTCGACCCCGTCGACAATCGCATCACCCATGTCAATGCAGCCTATGCGCGCATGCACGGTTATCGTCCGGAAGAGATGCTGGGCATGGCACTGGCCGAGTGCTACGCGCCGGAGGAGCGGGGTGAGTTGATGAGCCGGGCGCGTGCCGCCGAGGAGCAGGGGCACCACGCGTTCGATTCCATACATCGCCGTCTGGATGGCACGCTTTTCCCCGTGCGGGTGGAAGTGACCGCCCTGCGCGATGCAGAGGGGCGGGTGGTTTCCCGCACGGCACTGGTCGAGGACATCTCGCGACGCGTTGCTCTTGAGGCGGAGTCCCGCTTGTGGGCCAATGCCTTCCAGCATGCCGACTTCGATGTGGCCATCGGTGACGCAGTAAATAATGTGCTGGTCGCCGTGAATCCAGCCTTTGCGCACCGGCGCGGTTTTGCGCCCAGCGAACTGGTGGGGCAGCCGGTGATCAGTCTTTTTCCAGAAGACATCCGGGAAAATATCAGACAGCGTTTGGCGGAGATTGATCAGTCCGGGCATGGCGTGATCGAGACTGAGCATTTGCGTAAGGACGGTACTCGCTTCCCGGTGCAGCTGGATTTGACCGTGACGCGCGATGATGGGGACAAGGCCGGCAAGGCGATGACACGCGTGGTCTTCGCGCTGGATCTCTCCGAACGCAAGGCCGCTGAGCGGGAAATCAATCGGCAGGTGAATTACGACCCGCTTACCGGGCTACCGAATCGGCGTCTGTTTCAAGACCGTCTGGAACTGGCGATCCGTCAGGCGGAGCGGGAAAATAAATCTTTCGCGCTACTGTTTATCGACCTGGATCACTTCAAGGATATCAACGATACGCAAGGGCACCATGTCGGCGATGCCTTGCTGGTCAAGGCGGCGGGGCGGATCAATGATTGCGTGCGCGATTACGATACTGTTGCCCGCTTCGGTGGCGACGAATTTGTCGTGCTCCTGCCCGATACGGCAACGGTAGCGACGCCGGGGCGCATTGCCGACGCCATCATTGATGCCTTGTCGCAGCCCTTTTACCTCGATGAACGCGAGTTTTTTGTTTCGGCCAGCGTGGGCATTGCCCTTATGCCTGATGATGCACGCACCGCGACTGATCTGATCAAGTGCGCTGATCAGGCGATGTATCGGGCCAAGGGCGAGGGCCGTCGCTGCTTCCGCTTTTTCACCCGCGGCATGCAGGAGGCGATCGAGCTGCGCTCCAACCTGGCGGCACAATTACGCCATGCCCTTGCCGAGCAACAGTTCAGCCTGGTTTATCAACCCATCGTTGATCTCGCCAGC
This sequence comes from uncultured Propionivibrio sp., assembly GCA_964521935.1. Taxonomy (GTDB): domain Bacteria; phylum Pseudomonadota; class Gammaproteobacteria; order Burkholderiales; family Rhodocyclaceae; genus JADJEF01. Next base: position 2,209 of record CAZFSH010000186.1, on the reverse strand, counting down.
GGTCGTATCCACAAGGCCGAAGCCCTGATACGCTGGAATCATCCCACTCTGGGAATGGTGAGTCCGGCGGCCTTTATTCCCATCGCCGAAGAAACCGGCACCATTCTTGATATTGGTGACTGGGTGTTCGCCCAGGCCGCGCAGCAGGTCAAGCGCTGGCGGGAGGGCATCGCCGACGATTTCCAAGTCAGCATCAACAAGTCACCGGTGCAATTCCGTCATGGTCGTGGTCAGCAGGACTGGCTGGCTACCCTCAAAACGCTGGGCTTGCCGGGGAGCAGCGTGGTGGTCGAGATTACCGAAGGGCTGCTCATGGAAGACGACCAGCAGGTCGTGAGCGGCTTGCTGCAACTGCGTGACTCCGGCATACAGGCCGCAATTGATGACTTTGGTACCGGCTACTCGGCCATGTCATATCTGAAGAAATTCGACATCGACTACCTCAAGGTCGATCAGTCCTTCGTCCGTAATCTGGCACCCGGTTCGACGGATATGGCGCTGGTGGAAGCGATCGTGGTGATGGCCCACAAACTGGGGATCAAGGTGATCGCCGAGGGAGTCGAGACGGAGGCTCAGCGCGAGTTGCTGCTGGCGATAGGCTGCGATTACGGGCAGGGCTATCTGTTTGCCCGTCCCATGCCGCCCGAGCAGCTGGAGGCGCAGATGCGTGGCCTGGTGCGTAGCCGGGTCAGCTGAGTTACGCCGGCCTTTCTCGCGGATAATTCCGGCAAATTCACAGGAGTCCGCCATGTGCCAGTTGCTCGGCATGAACTGCAATGTGCCCACCGATATCTGTTTTTCCTTCACCGGCTTTCAGGCGCGGGGCGGTGCTACCGATGTGCATCGCGATGGCTGGGGCATCGCCTTTTTTGAAGGCCGTGGCGTGCGCGTGTTTCTCGATCCGCAACCGTCTTGCGAATCCCCCGTCGCCGAGCTGGTGCGGAATTACCCGATACGTTCGCTGAATGTCATCGCCCATATCCGCAAGGCAACACAGGGCGCTATCGGCTTGGAGAACACCCATCCCTTCATGCGCGAACTGTGGGGGCGCTACTGGCTGTTTGCGCACAACGGCAATCTGCAGGATTACGCCCCGGCGCTCGACGGCAGCTTCCTGCCGGTCGGGCAGACTGACAGCGAGCGGGCCTTCTGCCATCTGTTGCAGCAGTTGCGCGCGCGCTTTCCTGAAGCCATGCCGGCACGAGAAGCCTTGCGCGATGCGCTCGATGAATTCGCCGCCAGCTGTCGGCGCTATGGCCCGTTCAATTTTCTGCTCTCCAATGGCGACTGCCTGTTTGCGCATCGTTCCACCGAATTGCACTACATCATTCGCCAGGCACCCTTTGCGGTGGCGCATCTGACCGATCAGGATGTGGCAATCGATTTCAACGAGGTGACGACGCCGAATGATCGGGTTGCGGTGATTGCGACACAACCATTGACTGACAACGAGACTTGGTCGCCCTTGCCCCATGATCGTGTCGTGATGTTTGCCGACGGCATTTTTTTTGATGGCTTGGCGGCGTAAAGCGTCGACCGTGCGCGCCGTCAGCAAATAGAAAACGCCGGGACATGCCCGGCGTTTTTGGTGGACGACGACGCGCTTACTGTGCCGCGACCGTTTCGCCCTTGATAAAGAAGCTCCATACGTACGCCAGCAGACCAATAAGGAACATTACCCCAGCGCCTTCACGCATCCAGTAGAACAGGGCGACCTGATCTTGTGTGGCCATGAAGGATAACGGCGTCGTCGATACACGCTGCAACCAGACCTGCAGGATGCCCGCGGCGGTGAGGAACAGGGTGATGAACACCATCGCAACAGTCATCAGCCAGAAGCCCCACATTTCCACGACCTGCGCCTTGTTGCTGTTGGCGGCGCGACCGCGCATCAGCGGCATGGCGTAGGAGATCATGGTGATCACCACCATCACGTAGGCGCCGTAGAAGGCCATGTGGCCATGCGCCGCGGTGATCTGCGTGCCGTGGGTGTAGAAGTTCACCGGGGCCAGGGTATGGAGGAAGCCCCACACGCCCGCGCCGAGGAAGGACATCACGCCCGTGCCCAGCGCCCACAAGGTCGCGGCCTTGTTGGGATGCTCGCGACGACGACGGTTCACCATGTTGAAGGCGAACAGCGTCATGGCGAAGAAGGGGATGGGTTCCAGGGCCGAGAAGATCGAGCCGAACCACTGCCAGTACTCGGGCG
>CAZFSH010000185.1:4407-5935 GCA_964521935.1 uncultured Propionivibrio sp. | reverse complement strand
TGGCGCAGCGTGGCGCTCAGTGCATCCACCGCCAAGGACAAGCCGAGCATCGCGGCGATCACCGTGCCGGCCTGGGCGTAATGGAACAGCGACAGTTCAACGTAGAGCAGCTGGCCCAAGCCCCCGGCGCCGACAAAGCCGAGAATCGCCGCCATACGAATATTCATCTCCCAGCGATACAGGCTGTAGGCAATCAGCTGCGGCAGCACGCCGGGCAAGGTGCCGTAACAAAAGGCCCCGGCGGCCGTGGCGCCGCTCTGGCGCAACGCCTGATACGGGGCCTCAGGCGTGTTTTGCAAGGCCTCGGCAAACAGGCGCCCGAGTACGCCGCTGGTGTGCAAGGCCAGCGCCAGAATGCCGGCAAACGGCCCCAGCCCGGCCGCCAAGGCCATCACGGTCGCCCAGACCAGTTCGGGCACCGAGCGCAAGGCGTTGAGCACGAAGCGCATCGCCATTGCTGGCCCACGGCCGTAGCGTCCCGCTGCCGGCAGGGCCAACGCCAGGCCAGCCATCGCGGCAAAGAGCGTCCCCAGCGCCGAGATGGCGACGGTTTCCAGCGCCCCCTGTGCCACCTTGTGCAGCCAGGGCGAGGAGAGATCCGGCGGGAAAAAGCCGCTGAAAAAATCACCGAGCTGACGCAGCATGTCGCGACTGAACAGCTCCGCCAGCGCCATATCCAGGCGCAGAAAGCTCGCCACGACCGCGGCCACCAGAACCCACCCCAACAGCCACCCCGTCACACCGATGCCGGCGCGCTGTGGCACCCGCTCGCTAGCGCCGAGTTGCCGGCGCAAGAACGTGGACAGCGCATCGGCCAGCAGTACCAGCAGCAGAAAGCTCAGCAGGATGCTCGCCGCTTCGCCGCCGTTCAGCATCTTCATCGACTGATCCATGAGTTGGCCCAGCCCGCCCGCGCCCACAAAGCCCATGACCACGGAAGCGCGCACGGCGCACTCCCAGCGATAAACCGTGTAGGACGTCAGCTCCTGCGCATTGCCCGGTAGCAAGCCATAGAGCAAGGTGGCGATGCGGCCGCTGCCGGCATCGAACAAGGCGCGCGCCGGCGCCTGCTCGCCGGCTTCGAGGATTTCGGCGTAAACCTTGGCCAGCATGCCGCCGTAGGTCAGACCGAGGGCCAACACCCCGGCCGTCGGCCCCAGACCAAATACGCGCACAAACACCAGCGCCCAGACCAGCTCGGGCACGCCGCGCAACACCATCATGAGCGCGCGCAGGGGGCGGCGCAGCCCGGCAGGCTGGCGCAATGCGGCGCTGGCACCCAAGGCGAGTGGCACCGCCACGAGCAGTGCCAAGGCCATGCCGGCCGTGGCGATGGCCAAGGTCTGCAGCGTGGCGTTGGCCAGCACACCCAAAAATTCGGCACTGCGTTCTGGCGGCAGAAAATTGGCCAGAAAACCGGCCATCACCCGCAGATTGCGCGCCTCCCACAACAGCCAGGGTTTGACCTCGCCCAGTTGCAGCATGGGCCAGAGCACGACCAGCGCCAGGAGCGCAACGCTCAGCCGCG
>CAZFSH010000185.1:0-4307 GCA_964521935.1 uncultured Propionivibrio sp. | reverse complement strand
TATGGGCTTGGCAAGCACCGGCGAAACCACCCGCGGTGAACGCGGTGTAGGTGCGCAGTCGTCCGCCTGCACTGGCACCCGCCCGCCTTCGGCGGCATACAAGGCCTGCAACAAATCGGGCGTCACCTCTGCGGCCGGCAGATCAAAGGCAATGCGCCCCTCGCGCACGCCGACGATGCGCGGAAAGCAGGCCAGGGCCAGATCGACGGCATGCAGGCTGGCCACCAGCGTCGCCCGACGCGCGCGCGCATCAGCCGTGAGCACGCGCAAACTTTGTGCGGCCAATACCGGGTCCAGCGCCGCAACCGGCTCGTCGGCAAGGAGTAAGTCCGGCGCCTGATACAGCACGCGGGCGATGCCCACGCGCTGTAACTGACCGCCGGAGAGCTGGTCGCAGCGGGCAAATAATTTCTCGGCTAAATCGAGGGCCGCCAAGGCCTTCTCTGCGCCGGCAATATCGATCGGATAGGCCAGCGAAACCAGCGCCTTCCACATCGGCCACTGACCCAGTTTGCCGGCTAGCACCGCCGTCACCACGCGCTGCCGCCCCGGCAACGGTGGCGCCTGATGGGCGGTGCCAATGCGCGCGCGCAGACGCCGCAAACTGGCGGCACCGAGTTGCCAGGGGTCCTGCCCGAGGACGGTAACCTCGCCGCTCGTCGGACGCAAGGCCGTGCCGAGCACACGCAGGAGCGTGGTCTTGCCGGCACCACTGGGGCCAATCACGGCGATCTGCTCACCACGCGTCGCACGCAAGCTCAGCTCACGCAGGACAAGCTGCTCTGGCGTCGTCGCCCCTTGGTGCAACGACACCCGATCCAAGACAAACATGATCGGCGCCTACTTGAGCAGGCCGGCCGCCTGGGCGGCGTTTGCAATCCCGTCGTAGTTGTCCTTCTTGGTTGGGATGAAGCGCGTCGCCCGTTGCAGGGCAAGAATTTCCGCATGCGCCGGGTTTTTCGCGTCCAGCTTGAGGAAGGCGTCGGTAAGTTTTTTCAGCAACGCGGGCGGCAGATCGCTGCGTGCCGTCCAGTTGTAGTCAAAGTAGGGTGGCGTCGTGGCAATGACGCGCACCGCCGGATCGACCTTTTTCTGTTCGAGCAATTTTTCCCACACGGACGCATTGAGCACGCCGGCATCGGCCTTGCCCGAGGCGACGAAGGCGACCGTCGCATCATGCGCACCCGAGAAGGCGACATTCTTGAACGCCGTATCGGGATTGATGCCTTCTTTCATCAGGAAGTAGCGCGGCATCAGGTGGCCGGACGTGGACGACGGCGAGCCAAAGCTGAACACCATACCCTTGGCGTTTTTTAGGTCTGCCAGACTGTTGATCGCCGGGTTGGCGCTAATGAATTTGGACGTAAAGCGCGCGTCTTCTTCGCGCTGGACCAGCGGTGTCACGGCACCGTTGGTAGCATTGGCGCGCAGATTGGCCTGCACAAAGGTAAAGCCGCCGAGCCAGGCCAGATCAAGCTTTTTCGTCGCCAGCGCCTCCACCACGGCCGCGTAATCCGACACCGGCACGAAGCTGACTTTCATGCCCAGCTCTTGTTCGAGATATTTACCCAGCGGCGCAAACTTGCGCTGCAACTCCGTGGGCGCTTCATCGGGGATGGCCGAGACGCGCAGCACCTCTTCAGCCAGGGTCAAGGTGGAACACAGCAGCAAGGCGGCTGCCGCCATAGTACTGAATGCGGTGCGCAAGGCACCGCCAAAGGAAAAGCCAGTCATCACAATCTCCAAAACACGCCGACATCCGTCGACATTTTGTTGCGCACTTTCAAATGAAAGCTGCCAGGGAAAAACCATGCGGTAACGCAGACCGCGGCGCGACTTTAGCGGTGAACAGTGGTAGCGACAAGCGCTGGCGTCTTAAAAGCAGCACGCCACCTCACCAAAACAAAGCGCCCCCGACAGACCTCCCTGCCGGGGGCGCCGTGTCACAGCGACTGACTTTTCGACCACCTCACGTGATCAGGGACGCATCGCCAAGGTATCGGCGAGAGCCTGCGGCTGACGGTCCAGCGTGGCAACCGTAGCCGCCAGATGGCCCTCACGCTGCAAGGCGAGATCGACCGCTAAGGGCGGACGCCGACCGATTGCATTGTCGCGGGCTTGCAGGCAATATGCAGTTCCCACTCCACAATTCAGGGATCATCATGCGGATGTGCTCGCTGCTCTGTCACCTCCTGTTGGCCACCCTGCTGTTCAGCCCGGGCGCACACGCGACTGACGCCGACAACAAGGAACTGCAGTGGCTCGGGGGCGATCTGCCGCCCTTCATCTGGGAAGACAACGGTACAGCGCAGGGCTATGGCGCCGAACTGATCAACGCGATGGCGGAAAAACTCGGACGCAAGCCGGACATTGCCTTCTATCCGTGGGCGCGCGCGGTCAAGACGGCCCAGGAAAGCAGCAATTACGCGGTATTGCCGCTATTGCGCAGCCCCGATCGGGAAGCCAATTTCAAATGGCTGATTCTGCTCGAACGGGTGAAGTACAGCTTCTTCGCCCGCCGCACCGACAACAAGGGCAAGAACGCTATGCCGGCGTTTTTACTCAGCCTCGACCAACTGCGCGACAAGCGCATCGGCGTGCTGCGCGGCTCACCGATCATCCGGCGGCTGCAAGCCGAGAACTTCACCCACATCGTCGAAGAGACGTCCTACACCGACCTGCTCCGCCAGCTCAACCTCGGCGGGCTCGATGCGGTTTACGCCGGTTACCCCATGCTGAGCTCGGTCATCCGTCAGTCCGACTATCCGGCGGAACGCTTCGTCGCCGGCACCAGCCTCGGCGATGGCGATCTCTACATCGGCACCTCGCTGACGCTCGACCCGGGCGAAGCAGATGCCTGGAGCAAGGCCTACGCCACGCTGCAACGCAATGGCACGGTTGCCCGTCTGCGCAACAAATACGGCCTGAGCAAACTGAACTGAGCGCGTGCGCCACGCCTGGGCGCCGTGCTACCAGAACGGAGTTCCATCGCCGGTCGGTAACCGCACTCCTAGGCGAAACGCTCCACCGGCGCCTCGCCGGCTCGACTAGCATCGCCGCCTTTCCGGGCTTGTTGCGCTTGACATGGAAATCGAACACTACGACGTCATCATCATCGGTGCCGGGCTTTCCGGTATCGGCGCCGCCTGCCAGTTGCGCCGGCAGTGCCCGGACAAATCCTTCCTGATCCTTGAACAGCGTGACTCGCTCGGTGGCACCTGGGACTTGTTCCGCTATCCCGGTGTGCGCTCCGATTCGGACATGCACACGCTGGGCTACAGTTTTCAGCCCTGGCAAGGGCAGGAGGCCATCGCCAGCGGCGCGGCGATTCGCGATTACCTGCAAGAGACGGCGCGCCAACACGGGCTGCTCGCCCACATACGTTATCAGCACCACGTGCAGAAGGCGGCCTGGTCCAGCGCCAGCGCCTGCTGGACGCTGAGCCTGAGCGATGACGCCGGCCAGCCGCTACCGCCGGTCCAGGCGCGCCATGTCTTCATGTGTGCCGGTTACTTCCGTCACGCGGCGGGCTACACGCCGGAGCTGCCTGGGCGCGAGACGTTTCGCGGACGCATCGTGCATCCGCAGCACTGGCCGGCTGAGCTCGATCTCGCCGGCAAGCAGGTCGTGCTCATCGGCAGCGGTGCCACGGCGGTGACGCTGCTGCCACAGTTGACCAAGACGACAGCGCAGCTGACCATGGTGCAACGCTCGCCGACCTATGTGCTGGCCCTGCCGCGTAGCGACGGCTTCACCCGTCTGGTCCGCCGCGGCCTGCGCGCGGGCGCGGCGCACCGCCTGCTGCGCGGGCGCAATGCCTTACTCGCCAGTCTGAGCTATGCCTTCTCTCGCCGCTGGCCGGCGCTGGCCCGCCGCTGGCTGCTCGGCCACATGCGCCGGCAGCTGGGTGCAGCCATGGTCGCCGCGCATTTCACACCGCGCTATGCGCCCTGGGACCAGCGCCTGTGCATCGCCGCCGATGGCGACTTCTTCGCCGCCTTGCGCAGCGGCAAAGCACATATCGTCACCGGCGAGCTGGCCGGCCTGAACGCCGAGGGCGTGCTGCTGCGCAGCGGCGAGCACATTGCTGCCGACGTGGTCATCACCGCCACTGGTCTCGACATGGCCTTGTGCGGCGACATTGCGCTGAGCGTGGACGGGCGCCCGGTGGCGCTTGCCCGGCACCTGCTGTACAAGGGCATGATGCTCAGCGATGTGCCCAACCTGTTCCTCTCGCTCGGCTACACCAATAGCTCATGGACGCTGAAGTCGGAGCAGACCGATGCCTTTGCCTGCCGCCTGATCCG
>CAZFSH010000184.1:0-5941 GCA_964521935.1 uncultured Propionivibrio sp. | reverse complement strand
CTTCGACCTCGCCCGCTGCGACGGCTACCGCAATTTCTGCAACAAGCTGTGGAATGCCACGCGTTTCGTGCTGATGAATTGCGAAGGCAAGGATTGCGGGCTGGAAGGCGAGGTGGACTTGTCCGCCGCGGATAAGTGGATCGTCAGTCGTTTGCAAAAAACCGAAGCCGAGATGGCCAAGCACTTTGCCGACTACCGCTTTGACCTGCTCGCCAAGTCGCTCTATGAGTTTGTCTGGGATGAGTACTGCGACTGGTATCTGGAACTGGCGAAGGTGCAGATCCAGAATGGCACCGAGACCCAGCAGCGCGGCACACGACGCAATTTATTGCGCGTACTCGAAACCACGCTGCGCTTAGCGCATCCCTTAATTCCCTTCATCACGGAAGAGCTGTGGCAAACCGTCGCGCCATTGGCAGGACGGGTAGAAAAACTCAGTGGCTGTGACACGGCGCCCACGCTCATGCTGCATAGCTATCCGCAGGCCGATCTGTCGAAGTGCGATGAAGCCAGCGAAAAATGGGTGGCTACGCTAAAGCAGATGGTCACCGCGTGCCGCAGCCTGCGCGGCGAAATGAGCTTATCACCCGCGCAAAAAGTGCCGCTGGTTGCGGCAGGTGACATCGCCGCCTTGCGCGCATTTGCCCCCTATCTGGCCGCGCTAGCCAAATTGTCAGATGTGGCGATCAGCGACAACCTGCCGGACTCTGATGCGCCAGTGCAAATCGTCGGCGATTTCCGGCTGATGCTCAAAATTGAGGTGGATGTCGCCGCGGAGCGCGAACGCGTGAGCAAAGAACTAACGCGCATCGAAGGCGAAATCATCAAGGCTGAGAAAAAGTTGGCGACAGAAAGCTTTGTTTCCCGTGCCCCAGAAGCGGTCGTTGCACAAGAGCGGGCGCGACTAGCCGAGTTCAAAGCCTTGCGGGAAAAACTGGCGGCGCAGTTGAATCGGCTTAAATAGCCAGCCTGAGATTAGCCTAAGCAGGCTACCAAACTTGCCTGCAAGCAAGGATTGCCTCGACGAGGTAGCTCTGGCTTGCAGGTATTTTTTATTTGCGCTGCATGAAAAATTCAAATTCCTGATTGGCACCAGTCGTTAGCTCGGCACTCGACAATAACTGATTACCGGTTTGCCTGGCAAACGCAGCAAAATCCTGAACAGCGCCCGGATCGGTCGCCAAAATGTGCAGCACTTGCCCGCTTTCCATGGTTGCCAAGGTTTTTTTAGTACGCAAAATCGGCAATGGGCACTTCAGGCCACGGGCATCGAGTTCTTGATCGAAATTCATGATGTTTTCCGGTTAGCAACGTCCATAAACTCTTCGCTTTATACGTTAGTCAAAGTGGTTGATTCCTATTGGTACGCTATCTGCTGTGTATGTTAAGCTTTGCCGAATCGCAAGCAGCTATAGCAACACCTGAACAATTTTATTCAAGCTTTTGATCTAATTGACGTAATCCAATTACAACGAACATAGCAGCAACTCAGTGTTTCGTCTTCACAGCACAGCCCCTAATGCCGTCAACTACGCAAAACATATCCGCAATCAATCTGCTAACGCTACTGATAGCGGCCATAGCGGCGCTCAGCGGGTGCGCAACATCCGCGGGACAAGCCTCGACAAAGGGGCATTTGACTCAGCAAGCAACGACTAGTCCGCCGGAAAAAAAGGGGATTCCAGCGCCAGTAATGGCCAGCCCTGTTCTGCAAGCCCCAAAACCAGCGGCAAAAACAGAAACCTACTCGGTCTCTGTGCGTAATATTCCCGCTCAAGAATTGTTGTTCGCCTTATCCCGCGACGCTAAATTAAATATCGACCTGCATCCGGGAATCAGCGGGCTAGTGACCCTTAATGCGATTGATCAAACACTGCAACAAATTCTGAGCCGGATAGCGAAGCAAGTTGAAATGCGCTGGGAGGTTGATGGGCCGAATTTGGCCATCATGCCGGACAAGCCCTATCTTCGTACCTACAAAGTAGACTTTCCCAACCTGTCGCGCGAAGTCAAGAGCACCGTTTCCACGGCTACGCAAATCGGGAGCGCTGCCGGCGGCGGTTCCGCAACAACTTTAGTTAATAGCGAAACCAAAAATGATCTGATGACTAGCTTGGTCAGCAACGTCACCGAAATGCTGCTCGAGGAAGATCGAATTCGCTATTTGGCACAAGTCGATACGGAAGCAAACATTAACGCGCTTACTGAGGGCACTGGAAAAATATCCGCAGGCTCAAGTGACGGGACAAAAACGCGCTATGCCGACGGGTCAAAGGAAGTGGCTGGAGCTAGTGCCAACGCGAGCGGTGGCGGGAATCAAAGCATCAATTCCAGGGAGGACGCCAAGAAAAAAGTTGGTGCGTTTGAGCTCTCAAAATCTGTCTTCGCCAACAAAGAAACCGGTGTACTGATCGTCAGAGCAACCAGTCGCCAACACGAAAAAGTTCAGCAATTTATTGATCAGGTCACCAAATCAGCCCGAAAACAAGTTCTCATTGAAGCGACCATTGTTGAGGTCGACCTGACCGATGAATATAGCCAGGGCATCAATTGGTCTGTGTTACGCAAAGGCGCAACAGGGTTCAACATAACGCAGTCAAGCCCTGTGGTGGATGGAATGCTCACGCTAGCTTATGCCCGCCCTAATGCAGTGGTTGGTAGTATCGCCGCCGATATCGCGCTACTCGAATCGTTTGGCAAAGTCAAAGTACTGTCCAGTCCTAAAATTAGTGTGATGAACAACCAGACAGCAACGCTGCGGGTTGCCAACAATGTGGTGTATTTTTTCATCAGCGCAAATACTGTTTTAGATAACGGCGTTGCCAACACGACCTACACGACCACACCCAATACGGTTGCCGAGGGATTCATCATGAATGTCACCCCTCAAATCAGCGATTCGGACGAGGTAACAATCAATTTACGGCCAACCATCACCAAGATTGTGGATAGGGTTCGAGACCCTAACCCCGAGTTGGCTAAGGCAAACCCGCGCGTTGAAAACTACATTCCCATCGTACGCACACGGGAAATGGAATCCATCCTCAAAGTCAGTAGTGGCCAAACTGCGGTCATGGGTGGTTTGATGCAAGACTCGGCGAACAACACCACTGAATCCATTCCAGGATTGTCAGAGACGCCGTTTCTCGGTGAATTGTTCAAATATAAAAACAACAAAAGCACCAAATCCGAGCTAGTGATTTTTTTGCGCCCAACCGTGATAAAGGACGCCAGCCTCAGTGGCGATTTCGCGTCATTCGGTAGCCAAATCCCCGACGAAAGCTTTTTTGAACCATCGAAAGCCAGTGGATCGACAGAGGCCTTACGTCCATGAGTCTACTCATGGACGCCTTGAAAAAGGCAGAGATAGCCAAGCGCCAAGGCGCGAGTAGTGACGATCAGCAGCCGCTTCAACCGGTAGACTTTTCCGGGCTAACACTGGAGCCGGCGCAAGCACGCCCACGCGCGACGATGTCTGACCTGCCTTCGCTGGAGCCTGTCCTGAACGGTGAGGTCGACAGTTCGCCCCCCCCGGCACATCCCCCTTCACCCCCAGCCCTGCCTGAGCCCTCACTGGTTAGCGCCGTAGCATCCGTAGAAAAGGGAACAGCTACCGAGCCAATCACATTGGTCGCACCAAAAAAACCACATCAGGCAGAACCCGTTACGCCAACACAACATCAAGCGATAGAGGCTTCGGCGGCAGGCCAGCAACGCATTGCCGATGACCGCAAAAATGCCGAAAACCTGTTTCGCGCAAAACTCCCTGAAAAAAATTCCAGTAGCAAAAAAACCTTTGCCATTGCCCTAGGGGGAATGACTTTGCTGGCGAGCAGCGCTATTGGTGTTTATTTTTGGTGGCAATTGCAGCCAAAAAATGGACTAGGTGTGAGCGTATCGAGCACACAAACAACCCGCCCTGCATCAGCACCTGCCGCGTCAGCACCACCCGCACTACCTGCACCATTGACTCCTGAGGCACCATCTGCACAGCCCACCATCGCTGCTACACCAGGTACCACTGGGCAAGCCATGGCAGCCTCCTCGACACCCGCAACCGTTGGAGCTTCCAGTACGAGCGTACCGCCTGCTGTGCAGCTTGCTGCGCCCGCTGCCACAACCCGGCAACCGGCAAACAACGCCAGGAGATCTGATGACGACGATGAAGACCGCCCCATCCGCTTAACCAAATCTCCCCTGCGGGTCAATCCAGAACTGGCCCGTGGGTTTGATGCCGTCAGCCGTGGTGACCGCGCAAGCGCCTATGCTGCATACAGCGCGGTACTCGCCAGCGACCCACAAAATACGGATGCCCTGCATGGCATGGCTGACTTGGCTCTACGTGCAAGCAAGCTCTCCGATGCCGAACGCTACTTACAGCAGGTTTTAGTCGCTAACCCAAGGGATGCGACCGCATTAGCCGGCTTAACCAATCTCTACGCACGCAACAACCCGGCGAAGGCAGAGGGGCGGCTCAAAGCACTAGCTGAGGCGCAGCCTGAGCACTCGGCTCCTCATATTGCTTTAGGAAACTTATATATTGTTCAAGGTCGCTGGCAGGAGGCACAACAGTCCTACTTCACGGCCTATGCCAGCCAGCCGGACAACCCTGACGTGCTGTTCAATCTAGCGATAAGTCTTGAGCACCTTCATCAACCCAGGCTCGCAGAGCAATACTACAGAGAGGCGCTGCAGGCCAGCAAGCGTCGTCCGGCAAGCTTCACGGCAGCGCAAGTTGAAGAACGCCTTAGCGCATTGCAGCCCTAAAAATCGGCTCGGCAGAGGTAAAACTCGCGCTGACCACTGCAGTGCACGCACGTTAAGTTCCCGGATAATGCGACAATGATGGCACTTATCCATGGCTGACATTACCTCCCCCAATAGCCGGCGCCCAATCGGGCAGGTTCTGATCAATCAGGGCATCATCAGTGAAGATCAACTGAGAATCGCGCTGCTTGAACAAATGCGCTCCAACCAGCCGGTTGGCAAGTTGCTGGTCAGCCTAGGCTTCGTTTCAGAAGCCACTTTGCGCGATGCATTGAGCGAATCGCTGGGACAAAAAGCGGTCGATCTTGAACACTCGATTGTCGACCCCGAAGCCTTACGCATGGTGCCACGTGATTTGGCCAAGCGCCACATCATGCTGCCACTGCACTACAACCGGGATGACCAGCGCTTATCGATAGCGATTGCTGACCCCAATGACGTGGTTGCGCTCGACAAGCTACGCTCACTGACACCACACGAACTTTATATTGATGTCGTCATCGCTGGTGAGTCCGAAATCAGCCGTGCCATTGACCAATACTATGGCCATGAGCTGTCAATTGACGGCATCCTGCACGAAATCGAAACAGGCGAAGTGGATTACCGCAGTCTGGCAGCGTCAATGGACGAGTTCAGCCAGCCTGTCGTCCGGCTGGTTGACGCGCTGCTCACTGATGCGGTCAAGCGCGAAGCCTCCGACGTACACTTTGAGCCAGAAGCGAGTTTTCTGCGTATCCGTTACCGTATCGACGGCATTTTGCGGCAGATTCGCGCGCTGCATAAGTCCTACTGGGCGGCTATGGCGGTGCGCATTAAGGTGATGAGCGGCATGAACATCGCCGAGACGCGCGCCCCCCAGGACGGCCGCATCTCGCTAACCATCAGCGGTCATGCTGTCGACTTCCGGGTCGCGGCGCAGCCGACGATCCATGGCGAAAATATCGTATTGCGGATTCTGGACCGGGACAAAGGCATCGTGCCACTCGATGGTTTGGGGCTTGCCGAAACGCAACTCAACTTGCTCAAGCTCATGGTAGCCCGCCCTGAGGGCATCATCATGGTGACTGGCCCCACCGGCAGCGGCAAAACCACGACCCTGTATTCGGTGCTGAACCACATTAACGAAGAGGGCGTGAACATCATGACCCTTGAAGATCCGGTTGAGTACCCGATG
>CAZFSH010000183.1:0-5942 GCA_964521935.1 uncultured Propionivibrio sp. | reverse complement strand
TTACCGGAGCAGAATCAACGTGGTCGTCTTGACTGCCCTGTCGCCTTGCGTTCAGTCACGCTCTCGACGCCGAATATCAAGAAAACGACGCAGTTCGTGACCGCCGGCTTGGGCATGCGCAAAGCCGAGCTTGTGCTGCATAGCGATAAACATGAAGCGCTCTGGGGGCTGGCTGACGCGACGTGTGATCGGCAGGTATTTATCGGCGGCTCCGAGAACGAAAGCATCTTGCTGGAAGTCGTGCAGTACCGTGACCCCAAGGGTAAGCCGCTGCCCAAGGACTATCGCCTGTGCGATCAGCGCATTCTCAACATTTGTTTTGGTGACCCGGAGAATACGCAAGGCATGGAAGCCATGCATCAACAATCGGTCAAGGCGGGCGCCGTCGCAACGACCAAGCCCCTGAATTTTGGACTGGCCGGCTGCGTGTATGTCGATGACACACTGGGCTTTTCGTATGAATTTATGTTTGCCAGGCCGGGCTGGGCGCACAAGGCCTTTGGTTTCGTGCCCACGCGCACGGATGAGCGGCCGCAATTGGACAACCAGCGTGTGGAGGCCAGCGTCACGGTCAAGGCGACGCCCGCTGTGGTATTTGCCACGCTGAGTGATCATGACACGCTCGGCGAGCTGACTGGACTGGGTGCCATGCGCCTCGATAAGCCCGGTACGCAGGCGCGCAATGGGCGCGGTGCCGAGCGCCTGGTGGCCACACCGCTGGGGGAAGTGCGCGAACAAATTACAGATTGGGAGCAGGGCAGGGGTTATCGCTACCGCATCATCGATGGCGGCCCATTCGTCGGCTATTGGGGTGAGATGTCCTTAACGCCGGTAAAGGGTGGTACAGAGATCCACTGGAGCATCCGTTTCCGGTCACGCATTCCCTTGGCGGGCGCTTTGCTCAACAAGGTTGTGCAGAGCAAGCTGAATGCCGCGTTACGGCGAGTACAGGGCCATTTTGCCGATTCGGCGCGGCTGTAGTAATCAAATTTGCCGCAGTAGTTTTCGCAGTGTTTTCCCTATTGGTTTCCGCATTACCGTCCCACAGCGACTGACTTTTCAATTATTCACTATCGAGCTTATTTCTATGGACCATCTTTCCGGCGTTGACTACGTTTCACTCCTGGCCGAACGCGGCAATATTTACAACCATGTCGCGACCTTGATCATTTATGACGCGAGCACCGCACCGGGCGGCAAAGTTCGTCATAAAGACATCCTCAAACATTTTGAAGAGCGCTTGTATCTGCACCCGGTGTTTCGCCGCAAGCTGGTCATGCCACCGCTGTCGATCGACCGGCCATTTTGGCTGGCGGAAGGGCAGATTGATATCGAGTTTCACATTCGCCACATCGCACTGCCGGAACCCGGCGACTGGCGCCAGCTCATGATTCAAGTTGCGCGCCTGCATTCGCGTCCGCTTGATCGCGCGCATCCGCTGTGGGAGGCTTACATCATTGAAGGCTTGGACAACATTCCCAATCTTCCCCCCGGCGCGTTTGCCATATTTTTGAAAATTCACCATGCGGTAGTGGATGGCATGGCCGCGGTGCACTTGATTGAACAATTGCATGCAGGCTTGCCGGAAGATTTAGGCGTGAAGTCGCTGCCGACTGTGGTGATTGACCGTATGCCGGCAACGCTGGAAGTGGCGGCCTCGGCGGTGACTCATGCCATGCAACGCACGGGAAAGTTTGCCCGCCTGGCTGGGTCTCTTGCCAAACGCTCACTGGCAGCGGGCACGCGCATTGTCCAGCAAGCGGCAGCAGAGCGGCGACTGCCCTCGCTGGCACAACTGCAAGGTGAGAAAACACCGGTACCGAAAACCCGCTTTAGCGGGCGTGTTTCGCCCAACCGGGTAGCGGAAGGCTTTGGCATGCCTTTGTCCCGGATCAAGCGCATTCGCAGCAAGGTGCCTGGTGCAACGCTTAACGATATTTTCATTGCGGTAGCGGGTGGTGGTGTGCGCCGCTACCTGGAAAGCAAACACGAACTGCCTGGCGAAAGTTTGATGGCGCTAATGCCGATTTCGCTACGCACTGATGCCTCGGCCGGTGGGAATGACGTCGCGGGGGTTCCGGTATCCGTCTGTTCCAACATTGCTGATCCGCTGGAGCGTCTGCGCGCTGCCCATAATGCCGCCATTGAAGGCAAAGCCAAAGGTGAGGCCATGGGCTTGGACATGCTCAAAAACCTTTTTGAAGTCTTGCCACCACGCGTAATTAATCTGGTGGTCGACAAAGTCCTGATCCCCAGTATCAACATGACCGTCTCCAATGTGCGTGGCCCTGATAAACCCATGTATTTGGCTGGCGCCAAAGCCATGTGCCTGTATCCAATCAGCATTCCGGCTGATGGCGGGGGCCTGAACATTACCGGTGTCAGCTACAACGGCGTTATGTGGGTGTCTGCCGTTTCCTGCCGCAGCATGATGCCAGACCCTGAATTTTTCATTAGCTGCATGCGTGACGCGTGGTTGGAGCTACTTGCCGCCGCCGATGCCTTGCCATCCGTGGTAGCGCCTGAAGGCAAGTCGCAAACACGAACAAGGCGCGCCGCCAAAAACTCGTCAGCCAAGTAATCGGAACACGCGTAATGGTGATGGCTCACCATCACCATCACCATCACCATTACCATGTCATGCTATGGACCTGACGTCTAGTGATTCCAAACACGACTCAGGGTTCCTGTACTTTATGTTGCGATACTTCGCATAATTGACGTTATGTTAAATAATGGGGCAAGTAAAAAGGCATTCCCGAAAGAATGCCTGCGTTTCATAAGATCTAGCTGGACCTGCTTAATGCAAATGTCCGTGGTCCTGACCTTCCCCATGAACGTGACCATGCGAAACTTCTTCAGCTGTCGCAACACGCACAGCTGATACCGTGCAATCAAACACCAATGACATCCCGGCTAAAGGATGATTTCCGTCAACGACCACCTTATCGTCGGCAATGTCGGTAATCGTGTACAAACCACCATCGGTGTCATCTTCATCATCGCCGCGCTCAAATTGCATCCCCACTTCAATGTTATCGGGAAAAAGATTGCGCGCTTCAATGTTGACCAACTCAGCATCGTAATCGCCAAACGCATCTTCAGGTTCTAACTTAACCACTAGCTTATCGCCGGCCTTCTTGCCCTGCAGTTGTTCTTCAATACGGTCAAAAATCGCACCGTAACCACCGTGAAGATAAACGATGGGATTCGCCCCTTCGTCAACAAGATTTCCGTCACTGTCAGTAACGCGATAGTCCAGAGTTACCACAGTGTTCCTAGCGATGAGCATGATTTACCTTTACGTAGAGTTGCGATGTGAAGTGTTGCGGTGATGTGTGTTGTGGCCAAGTTCTTTGACCAGTTTGAAAACCTCGGCAGCGTGTCCTTTTGGGTTGATATCGTAAAGCGCGTGTTGTACGACACCGTCACGGTCAATAATGAATGTTGATCGAATGACACATAATTTTTTGTGCCCGTCTTTTTCTCGATACTGGCAGACGCCAAATTTGCGACAGACCTCACCATCTTCATCAGATAAGAGCCGAATCGATAAGCCTTGTTGATCGCGAAACTCGGCATGAGATAAACAGTCATCCCGTGAAACGCCAAAAATTGCACAACCGCGACGCCTGAAATCCGTTTCATGATCCGAAAAATCCGTTGCCTCCAGCGTACACAACGGCGTATTGTCGCGTGGATAGAAAAACAGCACGGCATGCTGTTTGCCTCGCAGCGTGCTGATGTCAAACCACTCCATATCAGCGTCTGGCAAGGAAAACTGGGGTGCAACTTCACCTTGATGAAGCATCTGCGTCCTCCCAATTACAAAATCCTACGATCAATTTGCGGAGATTCTAACCACAGAATTGCTCCTGCGAACGATCTCGCAGAACCAGTCAGAACGCTCAGCCTACAGTGGCGCCTCGGTTAATGAAGCGGTCAGGGCTTCATCACGCCGATGAGGACTATCCAGATACTCGACCGAGCGCATTTCTAGAATACGGCTAACGGTGCGGTGAAATTCGCTGGCTTGCGTGCCTTCGGTGTAAATTTCTTCGGCAGGCACATCTGCACAGGCAATCAATTTGACCCGGTGGTCGTAGAGAACATCAATCAGCCAGGTAAAACGGCGCGCCTCACTAGAATGATCTTTTTGTAATTTTGGGATTGCAGAGAGAAAAACCGTATGGTGCCTATCGGCCAGTGTCAGGTAGTCCGCCTGTGAACGCGGCCCACCACAGAGGGTGGCAAAATCGAACCAAATTACCCCCGGTGCGCGAGACACCACGGGAACCTCGCGCCCCTCGATATCAATTGGGCGTGAATGCCCTTCTCCACCGGCAATTCGTTGAAAAAGGGTGTCCAACGCGCCCAAGGTCACAGCATTGGTCGGCACAAGATAAACCTCTTCCTGAGCAAGGTCCCGACGACGATAGTCGATGCCGGCATCCACTTCAATGACATCCAGTTTGGCGTTCAATAGGTCGATTGTAGGAAGAAATCGACTGCGATGCAGGCCATTGGGGTACAAATGGGTCGGTGCGTAGTTAGAGGTAATGCAAAACAAAACACCCGCATCAAACAACGCCTCCATAAGCCGGCCAAGAATCATCGCGTCGGCAATATCGGAAACATGAAATTCATCAAAGCACATCAACCGCGTCTCTGCGGCGATATCTTTAGCCACTAGGGCGAGCGGATCGCTTTCATTGCGATAGCGTTTCAGCGCCTCATGAATTTCGCGCATAAACGCATGAAAATGGACACGTCGCTTTCGGTTGTAAGGAACTGCGGAAAAAAAGCTGTCCATCAAGAAGCTTTTGCCACGCCCTACTCCGCCCCAAAACCAAACGCCTCGGGGCAAGGATGGTCGGGCGAGCAGTTTGCGCAGCCTTGATCGGCGCGCCACTTTGAAGGCCAACAAATCGTCATAAAACTTCTGCAAGCGTTCAGCTGCTGCTTGTTGGGCAGCATCGGCCTTAATGCCGCGCGTTAGTAGCGCCGCATTAAAGGCATCGATCATTCCGTGCTCAGGTACGTCAAGTATACGGTGCGGCATAAATGAAAAAGGCGACCGCCCTGTAGACGATCGCCCTGCTCCTGTTCAGCGTATTAGAAGTGTAGTGGTCGCTTGTCGACCGCCAGCGATGCTTCGTGCATGACTTCCGACAAGGTTGGATGTGCATGACAGATGCGCGCGATGTCTTCCGATGACGCATTGAACTCCATCGCCACGACTGCTTCAGCAATCAGTTCGGAAGCGTTATTACCGATGATATGGACACCAAGAATTCGGTCAGTTTTGGCGCAGGCCAGCATCTTGACAAAGCCGGTGGTGTCGCCCTGCCCTAAGGCACGACCATTCGCCGCAAACGGAATCTGGCCCGCACGATATTCAATGCCTTCCTTCTTCAGTTGCTGCTCCGTTTTGCCTACCCAAGCGATTTCGGGGTGGGTATAAATAACCCATGGCACGGTGTCGAGATTAACGTGCCCCTTTTGGCCAGCGATACACTCCGCCACCATCACGCCCTCTTCCATCCCTTTATGCGCCAGCATGGGGCCAGGAACGACGTCGCCAACGGCCCAGACATTGGGCAAATTAGTACGGCACTGGTGATCGACCACAATGTAGCCACGTTCGTTGATCTGCAGCCCCACAGCGTCGGCAGCCAAGCCTTCGGTATTGGGGACACGGCCGACCGACACAATGAGGCGATCGCACTCCAGCTTCTTGGATTCATCACCGAGTTCGTACTCAACCGTCACGCCCTTCTTGCCCTGCGTAACCTTGTTGATCTTGACGCCCAGATTGATATTCAATCCCTGGCGCTGCGTGAACACCTTCCAAGCTTCTTTAGCCACAGCCTGATCGGCCGCCGCGAGAAAGTCCGGCATGGCTTCAAGAATAGTGACTTCGGAGCCCAGACGCTTCCAGA
>CAZFSH010000182.1:0-5967 GCA_964521935.1 uncultured Propionivibrio sp. | reverse complement strand
GCCGGTGCCTTCATGGTGTTTAACGGCCAGCGTGACATGTTCGAGGTGGCACGCAACTTCGCACATTTTTTTGCCCACGAATCCTGCGGCTTCTGCACACCCTGCCGCGTGGGCACAGCCGTGGTCGCGCGCTTGATGGACAAACTCGCCAACGCGCACGGCAGCCCCTATGACATTAACGAAATGTTCACGATGCACCGTCTGATGCAGGGCACTTCGCACTGTGGTTTGGGCAATGGCGCCTGCAATCCCCTGTTCGATACCCTCAATAAATTTCGCCCAGCCTACGAGCGCCGCCTGATCTCGACCAGTTACGAGCCGGCGTTCGACCTTGACGCCGCCTTAGCCCAAGCACGCCAAATGACCGGCCGCGACGATGCCGGCGCGCATTTACAGGGGGAAGCATGACTGACAAGGCCAATGTCACGGAGAGCGGGACAAGCAGCGCCGTCCCACAGAGGCTGACTTTTGAGCTGGATGGCGAGCTCATCCCGCTTGCCCCCGGACAGACCGTAATTCAGGCCGCCAAAGCCGCGGGCAAATACATCCCGCACTTGTGCTGGCATCAAGACTTTGCCGCCCACGGCTCATGCAAGCTGTGCACCGTCAAGACCAATGGGCGTTTTGTGTCGGCCTGCACTACGGAAGCCCAAGCGGGTATGCAGATTGAAAACCGCACACCGGAGCTGGACGACAAGCGTCGCACCCTGCTGCAACTGCTTTTTGTTGACGGCAACCACTTTTGCCCCAGCTGCGAAAAAAGTGGTGATTGCGCGCTGCAAGCCACCGCTTATGAGCTGGGCATGATGAGTCCGCACTTCGACCATTTTTTCCCCGACCGGCCGGTGGACGCCTCACACCCCGATATGTTGCTGGACTTCAACCGCTGCATTCTCTGCGGGCTATGTGTGCAAGCCTCGCGCGACGTCGATCACAAGTCGGTGTTTGCCTTGGGCGGGCGCGGTATAAACGGGCGCAAGATCATGATCAACAGCGCATCGGGCAAGCTGGCCGACTCGACGTTTTCGGCAGAAGACCGCGCGGCAAACATCTGCCCCGTCGGTGTGATCCTGAAAAAGCGTGTCGGCTTTGCCACCCCGATTGGTCAGCGCCAATTTGACGAAGCGCCAATTTCTGCCATGACCAGTTCTGATCATGACTAAAAAGCTACGCGTTGCCACCACCTCACTGGCCGGTTGCTTTGGCTGCCACATGAGCTTTCTCGACATCGACGAACGCCTGCTGGAGCTGGTTGAACTGATCGAATTTGACCGTTCGCCGCTAACCGACATCAAGACCATTGGCGCCAATGGCCAATGCGACCTCGGCATTATCGAAGGCGGTGTCTGCAATGCCGAGAACGTGCATGTGCTGCGCGAGTTCCGCAAACACTGCAAAATTCTCGTGGCGCTGGGTGCTTGCGCGGTCAATGGCGGTTTGCCGGCACAGCGCAACCATTTGAAGCTCAGCGATATTCTTGAAGAGGTCTATCACAGCTCGCCGGGGCTGGCCAAAGGCAGCCAGATTCCCAACGACCCCGAGCTACCCTTACCGCTTGATAAAGTTCACGCCATCCACGAGGTGGTCAAAATTGACTACTTCCTGCCCGGTTGCCCGCCGTCTGGCGATGCCATCTGGAAGTTTCTCACGGACTTGATTGCCGGGCGTACACCGCAGCTCGGCCATGGGCTCTTGCACTATGACTAAGTTTTTCGGCGCGCTGTACTCACTGCACTTATTGTTGGCCATGCTGACGGCATCGCCTGTTGTGAGTGCCGCAGAAGCCAACGAGGCCGGTTTGATCAAGACGGCAACAGGCATGGTAGCGGCCCAGCGCGCCAACCAAGCTGTCACCCTCGCGGTCGGTGACAAGGTCTTCGCCGGTGACCGAATCACGACCGGCGCCAATAGCTCAGTCGGCATTACCCTCAAGGACGACACGCTGATTTCAGCGGGTGCCAACGCGACATTGGCCATTGAGGAATTCAGCTTTAATCAAACCACCATGGCCGGTGGCATGCTGGTTTCTATCGCGCGCGGTGCCGCGTCCTTTGTGACCGGTCTGATCGGCAAGGCCCGGCCACAAAATGTCGCGATCAAAACGCCCACCGCAACGGTCGGTATCCGTGGCACCGAATTCATCGTTGAGGTCGACGGGAGCAACTGATGCCGCGACTCATTGCACTGCTTTTACTGGTCTTGCTGGCTGGCTGCGCGAGCAAAGAGCGCATCATTTTGCTGCCCGGCCCAGATGGCAAGGTGGGGGGCGTCGTGGTGCGCAAAAACGGTAACGAAGTCGAGTTAAACACCGCCTATGCCAAAGCCGAGATCGGCGACCGTGCTATCGAGCGCAAAACGCTCAGTGAAGCGGAGGTCACCACGCGCTATGCCGACGTGCTGCGTGCCCGCCCCGTGCGGCCGCGCTCCTACGATCTCTATTTCATTAGCGACCAAACCAAACTGATCCCTGAGTCGCAGGCCAAACTCGCTGAGATAAAACGTGAACTGGCCGCTCTCCCCGCGCCCGAGCTCTTAGTTATTGGGCATACCGATCGCGTTGGCGAAACGACCTATAACGACCAGCTTTCCCTGCGCCGCGCCGAGAAACTACGCGAAATTCTTGTCACCATCGGCATTCCGCGTGAGCGCATTGAAGTCTATGGCCGAGGCGAACGGGCACCAGCTGTCGCAACGCGCGATCACGTAGCAGAAGTTCGTAACCGCCGCGTCGAAATCAAAATTCGCTAAGCGCGCCTCCACCTCTAGTCAACCGCCAAGTCCCCTTCTTTGCCAACCTCGCCATGACTGCTTCGCTTGAAACCGCCCGCTCTGATACGCCCTTGCGCCGCGTCGCCATTGAGCCAGTGTCGCGTGTTGAGGGCCACGGCAAAGTCACGTTGCTGATTGATGACGACAATGTCGTACAACAGGTGCGCCTGCACATCGTCGAGTTTCGCGGCTTCGAGCGCTTCATTCAAGGCCGGCCGTATTGGGAAGTGCCGGTCATGGTGCAGCGTTTGTGCGGTATTTGCCCGGTATCGCACCACCTGGCCGCCTCGAAAGCCCTGGATGTGGCGCTGGGCATCCACCAGATCACGCCCACCGCCGAGAAAAACCGCCGCTTGATGCACTACGGGCAAATGCTGCAATCGCACGCCCTGCACTTCTTCCATTTGTCCTCCCCCGACTTGCTGTTCGGCTTTGACTCGGACGTCGCCAAACGGAACATCGTGGGCATTGTCGCGGCGCACCCGGACATCGCCAAAAAAGGCGTATTCCTGCGTAAATTTGGTCAGGAAGTCATCCGCCACACAGCCGGCAAACGTGTGCATGGCACGGGCTCGGTGCCGGGCGGCGTGAACAAGTCGCTCTCGGCGGCAGAGCGCGCCGAGTTGCGCCGCGATGCTGACCAAATGGTGGCCTGGAGCCGCGACGCGGTGGCGCTGATCAAACAAGTGCATGAAAGCAACCCGGCGCTGTACGATCATTTCGGCTATTTCCGCTCCTCCTACCTGAGCATTGTCGATGCCCACGGCGGCATGGACTTCTACCACGGCGCCCTGCGTGCACGCGATGCCGATGGCAAAACGATGTTTGATCAGGTGGATTACCAAGGCTATGGTTCGCTGATTGAAGAAGAGGTCAAGCCGTGGAGCTACATGAAGTTCCCCTTCCTCCGTGCCCTCGGTCCGGAAGACGGCTGGTACAAAGTCGGGCCGCTGGCCCGAGTGCAAAATTGCGACTTCATCGCAACCCCCTTGGCCGAGGCGGAGCGTAAACACTTCATCGCTTATGGCAAGGGCATGCCGATCCACGCGACGCTGGCCTACCACTGGGCACGCATGATCGAGATGCTGCACGCCGCCGAAACCATTGTCACGCTATTGGATGACGACGATATCAGCGGCACTGAGCTGATCGTACCGGCCACGCGCCAGCCGGGACAGGAAGGTGAAGGCGTCGGCGTGATTGAAGCCCCGCGCGGCACGCTGATTCACCACTACCGCATTGGTGAGGATGACCTGATCACCATGGCCAATCTGATTGTCTCGACCACGCACAATAATCAGGCCATGAACACGGCCGTGCGTGAAGTCGCCAAGAAATACCTGAGCGGCCGCGAACTCACCGAAGGCTTACTCAATCACATTGAAGTCGCGATTCGTGCCTTTGACCCTTGCCTCTCATGCGCCACGCATGCCTTGGGACAAATGCCGCTGGAAGTGGCCTTGGTAAAAGTCAGCCGCGCGACCGAAGGAAGTCCAGGTTCGGATGGCACGACGCAGATTCCGCTCGATAGGCTGTTCCGGCACGGTGATGGCACGATAGAAAGGCTCAGCGCTGAGGCGTTATGAGCAGCGCTTTCAGCACAATGGTGAGTCCCCCTGCCCCCACCCTCATTTTCGGCTGGGGCAACCCCAGTCGCGGTGACGACGCCTTGGGCCCGCGCTTTGTTGAGCTAGTTGAGCAGCTCGCCGCACTTCACCCGGAATGGGGGCAGATTGACTACCTGACCGACTTTCAATTGCAGGTTGAACATGCACTCGATCTACAAGGCCGCCAGCGGGTCTTGTTCGTCGATGCCTCACTCGAAAAAATGTCGACCTGTACCCTGCAGGCCATCGCCGCCGGCAAAGACGCCAGCTTTACCAGCCATAGCGTCAGTCCGCAGTCGATCTTGCAGGTTTATACCGATATTGAAGACTGCCCGCCCCCGCCCTGCTATTTGTTGCGTATTCCGGCTCAGCACTGCGAACTGGGCGCACCGCTTTCCACCAGCGCCCAACAGCATCTGCAGGACGCGCTGGCACTGGCGGCTGAGTGGCTAACCCGTGGCTAAGCCATGCCTAAGCGGTGTCTAAGCCCTGACTAACCGAGTCGGAAATTCCGCCACAGTAATGTTCCTGACAGCTTTCCGTAAGATGATTCGTACTTATTTCCCCACGAAGGTAAAACCATGACCCAGAGCGCAAAAATTCCCGCCACCCTGATTCCCGGCGATGGCATCGGCCCCGAGATTACCGAAGCCACACTGGCCGTGTTGGATGTACTGGGCGCACCCTTTGTCTGGGACCATCAAGTAGCCGGCCTCGGCGGAGTCACCGCCTGCGGCGACCCGTTGCCTCCTGCCTGCGTTGAAAGCATTCGCCAAACCAAGCTGGCACTGAAAGGCCCGCTGGAAACACCGGTCGCCGGCGGCTACCGGTCGTCGAATGTGCGCCTGCGCGAAGAGTTCAAGCTCTACGCCAACCTGCGCCCGGCCAAAACAATCATTCCCGGTGGCCGCTATGACGACATTGACTTGGTCATGGTGCGCGAGAACAACGAAGGCCTGTATATGGGCTACGAGCACTTCATCCCCATCGATGGCGACCCACATGCGGTAGGCATGTCGACTGGCGTCAATACCCGCCAAGGCTGCCGTCGCATCTGTCATTACGCATTTGATTTCGCCGTCAAGCAAGGCCGGCGCAAAGTAACCGTGGTACACAAAGCCAACATCATGAAGGCACTCACCGGTATTTTTTTGGAGACCGCGCGCCAGATTTACAAGGACGAGTACCAGGGAAAATTCGAGTTTGAGGAAATCATCGTCGATGCCTGCGCCATGAAGCTGGTGATGAACCCTTGGCAGTTTGATGTGTTGGTCACTACCAACCTCTTCGGCGACATTCTCTCTGACCAGATTTCGGGCCTGATCGGCGGCTTGGGCATGGCCCCGGGTGCCAACATCGGCGAGAACGCGGCTATTTTTGAGGCGGTGCATGGCTCGGCGCCAGACATCGCCGGCAAAGGCATCGCCAACCCCATCGCCTTGATGCTGGCTGCAGCCATGATGCTCGATCACGTGGGTATGCAAGACAAAGCCTCGTTACTGCGCCAATCCATTGACGGCACCGTGAATCAAGATAATGTGCGCACCGGAGATCTCGGCGGCAAAGCCAGCACCAAAGAATTTACCGCCGC
>CAZFSH010000181.1:0-6076 GCA_964521935.1 uncultured Propionivibrio sp. | reverse complement strand
CCGCACTCAACAGCAAGAACATCGACTACGTGGCCGATGCGATTGCGGCGGTTGTGCAGTAAATAGAAGTCTGCACGCGTGGACTTCACCGCCTCCGATTGGGTCAATATCAGCCTGACGGAGGCGATCCTTTCTCATTCCGGCTCGCCGCTGTACATTGCCGCCGAGCGCGGCGCTATCGCCGCCGTGAAGGTGATGTGTGAGGCGGGGGCGAATCTCGAAGTATTCGGTCCCAAGCGCCAGCGGCCCTTGCATGCTGCCGCGGCAGGCGGGCACGGCGGTATTGTCGCCATCTTGTTGGGCGCCGGCTGTGAAATCAATCCGCAGGATGAGGACGGCAATACACCACTTATCTCCGCGATTCTTGCCGGACAGCCTGCCACGGTGGAGTTACTGCTGGCCGTGGGCGCTGATCCGGAAATACAGCGCATTGACGGCTTCTCGGCGTATCACGCCGCCCAGTTTGACGATACGCCCAAAGCCATTCGCGAACTACTCGAACTCAATACGTCGGCCGGGTTAATCATTAACGGCTGACGGTTCAATTTATCTTTCCTTGGAACGTATGAGATGAAACGCATTGTCGCAACCCTGATCGCCGCTATGGCCTTGCCCTGCCTCGCGCAGACGGCGCTGCCCGCAAGCAAGAAAAATTCGCCGGTGACTACCGCCAGTGGCTTGGTCTATCTGTCACTGAAAGACGGTACCGGCGAGCAGCCTGCCGCCACCGATACGGTCAAAGTGCATTACAAAGGTACGCTGCTCGACGGCAAGGAGTTTGACAGTTCGTATGGGCGCGGCGAACCCGCTGAGTTTCCGCTTAATCGTGTAATCAAGTGCTGGACGGAAGGTGTCCAGATGATGAAAGTCGGGGGTAAGGCCAAGCTGACCTGCCCGGCAGCGATCGCCTATGGTGAGCGTGGTGCCGGTGGCGTCATTCCGCCGAACGCTACGCTGAATTTTGAAGTGGAGCTGCTTGCGATTCGTCGCTGAAGTCGCTGACTTTTCGCGAGCGTTACGGCTGGGTGTCGCGTGATGCCGCGTCAGTGCGCCGCGGCTTTCTTCGCTGGTTTGGCATCGGCTTCTTCTGCATCGGCCTCGGCGGGCTTCTTCTTCGGCTCTGGCGGCTTCATGCGGAATTCGGGCTGTACCTGCTCAAGCTTGTTCTCGCGCATGTACACATCCATGTCTTTCCAGCCGTCAAAAATGGCTGACTTGGGCGCTTTCGGGTTGATCTGGTAGCAGTCTTCCAGTGCCCGTCCGGCTTGGCGGCATGAACCGCCCATGGCCTTGCCTTCGGCAACTTTCTTTTGCTCCATTTGCAGCGGCGTTTCGATGCCCAGCTGCTCGCATGCGGTCAGCAGGCAGAGGGAGGCGAGAAGGGTAGCAGTGCGATGCATCATGGCCTTACGCAAAGAATAAGTTGAGCGAAATCGTGACGCGCGGAGTTTCTCACAGAAAATCCGGATTGAGCACAGCACGCAGTACGGTTTGCTGCTCGCCGTTACGTTCGCGCGAGGCAAACCACCATACGGCGCCTTTCTTGACCGCCCATTCCTGCTCTTTGCCACTGAGCAGTTTCGCTGCCAGCATCCCGATGGTCGGTTGGTGACCGATGAGCAGGGTGGGGCGCTTGGCATCTGGCCAGCCCGCGGCATTGAGCAGATCGGTAACGCTGGCGCCGACGTTGATACGAGGTTCGATTTCATACGGCCAGTGCAGCGCATGGGCCGTCTGCTGGGTGCGCTCCGCCGGGCTGACCAGCACCCGGGTATTTTTTTGCAGCCGCTCACGTAACCAGCGTGCCGCTTGTTTGGCTTGCTTTTCACCACGGTCGGTCAGGCGGCGCTTGCCATCGGGGAGCGTAGGGCCGGCCACTTCGGCTTCAGCGTGGCGCCAGAGAATTAAATCCATACATCGTACTCCGGGTTAAGAGGTGACAGTCTCGATCATTATTATGACAAGCTCGTGACCTGCTTGAGCAGTGCGTAGCCACGGTGGGCTTTTGACAGGTCAAACGCGGTGAGTGCTACCCGTGCGCATAACTGTGCGGCCAGTGCATGGAGCGCGGCGACATCACGGCTACCGGAGAGCTCCAGCTCGACTTCCGAAATGGCCTCGCGACACTCGTGACCATTTGCCTGCGCGCTGACAAAACCGCGATCCAGTGCCACCAGAATTTCTCCGCCCGTCGTAATGGGGACAAACCAGGTGACGCGGCGAAAGCGGGTACGAAATAGCGGCACGATGCGCTCGCGGATTTCCGGACGCATTAGCCAGTCGCGTACCGGCGCGACTTCGACAACGGAAAAATCAAAGCGGCGCCGATACGGCGTCTCCCATTCGGGTCGGATCGACAAGCCGCCATGTTCCCGCACCTTGGGCGCCAGTTTGATGGTTTGCAAGCGTTGCCGCCCCTGTTTGCGCAGACGCAGCGCCACACCGTAGTGGCGCAGGGCCAGGTCGGGCGTATCGAAGTAGTGGTTGTCGAGGATTTGATCGGTACGTAAGCGCGCGGCGCGCAGGATCGGATGCGCTTGCAGACGCCGATAGTCGCTGGCCGCGATTTGCAGTTTCAGTTCGATTTCTTCAGCCACAGTTTTTCCTCATCATCGGTTCCTACTCATAGCGCAGCGCATCGATGGGCGAGAGTGATGCCGCCTTGCGTGCCGGGTAGTATCCGAAAAAAATCCCGATCAGGGTGGCAAATCCGGTCGCGAGCAGCATGGCATCCAGCGACAGCACGGTTGGCCAGCCGGCGAAGCGTGCGATCAGTGCTTGGCCGCCCACACCGATAGCGATGCCGAGCAGGCCGCCGATGAGCGAGAGCGTCACGGCTTCAACGAGAAACTGCTGCAGGATGTTTTTGCGACAAGCGCCAACGGCCATACGCAGGCCAATCTCACGCGTACGTTCGGTAACGGACACCAGCATGATGTTCATGATGCCGATGCCGCCGACGAGCAATGAGACAGAGGCCACCGCCGCGAGCAGCAGGGCCATCACTTTTGATGCAGCCTCCTGCGCCTGCAAAATTTCCGACAAATTGCGGATAAAGAAATCGTCATCCTGACCCGCTTGTAAACGATGGCGCTGACGGAGCAACTCGCGCATGTTCTCAATGGCGCCATCCATGTCGGCGTTATCACGCACCTTAACCATGACCGATGAGACATTGCGCACTTTGCCGGGGCTCCCGAGCACCCTGTTGCGCGCGGTGCTGATCGGCATCAGGATTACATCGTCCTGATCCTGCCCCATCATGTTCTGGCCCTTTTTTCCCAGCACACCGACTACGGTGAGTGGCACCTTGCGTACCCGGATCACCTGATCAATCGGGCTCTCGTCACCAAATAGATTCGTTGCCACGGTTTGGCCGATCAAGGCGACCTTGCCGGCACTACTCATTTCGCTCGGCTCAAAGCTGCGGCCGGCAAGCAGTGGCCATTCGCGAACCTCCAGATAATCCGGCGTTGTGCCATAAAAGGTGGTCGACCAGTTGTTATTGCCCGAAACCACTTGCCCAGCGCCGCGCACCGTTGGCGCTGCGGCCTGCACTTCGTCGATTTCGCGATTGAGTGCCAGGACGTCGTCTTCAGTCAGTGATTGCTGCGAGCCACTACCGCCGCGTGCTCCGCCCGACATCTGGGAGCCGTTCATGATCATGACGATGTTCGAGCCGAGTGATTGAATCTGTTGCTGCACGCGAGCTTGCGCACCGCGTCCGACCGCGATCATGATGATCACGGCCGCGACGCCAATGATGATGCCGAGCATGGTCAAGGCCGAACGCATTTTGTTTACGCGCAGGGCCGAGAGGGCGATGTTCAGGATGGCGAGGGGATTCATGCCATATCTGCCGTATGTCTCACATACCCCGCTTGAATCGGCACATTTGCCGCGTCGCTGATGATCTGGCCATCGCGAAAACGGATGATGCGCCCAGCGTGGGCGGCGATATCGTGCTCGTGCGTGACCAGTACGATCGTGATGCCTTGCCGATTGAGTTCCTGCAGCAGTGCCATGATTTCGACGCTGGTTTGCGAGTCGAGCGCGCCGGTCGGCTCGTCGGCCAATACCAGTGTTGGGTCATTAACCAATGCCCGGGCAATCGCCACGCGCTGTTGCTGTCCGCCGGAGAGCTGTGACGGGTGATGGTCCAGTCGTTCGCCCAGCCCTACCTGCTGTAAGCGCTGTATTGCCCGAGCGCGATGCTCGGACGGCGGGATCTTGCTGTAGAGCAGGGGCAGGGCGGCATTGTCGATGGCGCTGGTGCGGGGCAGCAGGTTGAAGTGCTGGAAGACGAAGCCGATGCGTTGATTGCGTACATGCGCCAGTTCGTCGTCAGAAAAACCGGACACTTCCTCACCGGCTAGCGCGTAACGGCCGCCCGTCGGTTTGTCGAGGCAGCCGAGTAAATTCATGAATGTCGATTTACCCGAGCCGGAGGCGCCCATGATGGCCACAAACTCGCCCGTCGCGATCGTCAGGCTGACCTCGTTCAGCGCCGCGACGGTGGTGCTGCCGACCGTGTATTCCTTACTGAGATCAGTAACAGCAATTAGCGTTTCGGTCATGAATACTTAAAACAGGCGCGGCATGGCGGAACCAGCTGGCTTGTTGCCATTATTGGCTTGTCCGGTGATGACTTCGTCGCCTTCCTTGAGCTCTGCTTCCAGTAGTTCGCTCATGCTGCCGTCACTGATGCCCGTTTTTACCGGCAGCTCGCGCGGCACGCCATCACTGCCGGCTAGCCATACACGCTGGCCGGCGGAACGACCGTCGCCTTTGCCTTTGGCAAAAGTCAGCGGCTGTGGGACGGCGCTTGGCTTATCACCCTGCTTATCATTTTTTGTTTCTTTGCCCGCTGGCAAGGTAGGGCGGTAGCGTAATGCGGCATTGGGGACTTTGAGCACATTCTCTTTTTGTGCCGTGATGATGCGCACGTTGGCCGTCATTCCAGGTAGCAAAATCAGGTCAGGGTTTGCCGCCGAAATCACCACGGTATAGCTCACCACATTGGACACAATCGTGGCGGCCTTGCGTACCTGGCGTACCTCACCCTCGAAGCGTTTACCGGGGAAGGCATCGACGGTGAAGCTGGCTTTCTGGCCCGGCTGAATGCGTCCAACATCCGCTTCGTCAATGGAGGTTTCGACCTGCATGTCGGTCAGGTTCTGTGCGATGACAAACAGCTCTGGAGCTTGCAGGCTGGCAGCGACCGTCTGGCCGGGCTCCATGCTGCGTTTGACCACGACGCCATCGACTGGCGAGCGAATAATGGTGCGATCAAGGTCCACGCGCGCTTGCGCCAATTGCGCTTGCCGTTGTTTAACCTGCGCGGCACTATTGTCCGCTTGCGCACGAGCTACATTAAAGCCGGCGACGGCTGCTTCGTAGCTGGATAAGGCGGTATCGCGCTCTGCCGATGAAATGAAATTCTTTTCCAGCAGCGATTTTTTGCGCTCCAAATTGCGCTGTGCCTCACTCAATTGCGCTTGCGCCCGAGCAACTTCAGCACGTTGCACGGCCACCGAGGCATGTGTTGCCTCCAGATCAGCTTCTGCCTGGCGTACCTTCTGCTGTAAGGTTTGTGGATCAAGGCGGGCAATGATTTGTCCGGCTTTTACCGGTGAGTTGAAGTCCACCAAAATTTCACGCAATTGGCCGGATACCTGTGAGCCAACTTGCACCGACACCACAGGTTTGAGTGTTCCGGTGGCTGATACCGTCGCAGTCAGGTTTCCCCGCTCTACTTGGCCAAACTTCAGCGAGGCCATTTCGCTGGCGCCGGAATTACTGCGGACCAGCCCGTAATAGCCGGCGATGCCAATAAGGACTAGCGCACCTGCAATCAGTAGCTTTTTCATGCAGATGATTCTAGTTCAGGCGTATCGATGCCCTTGCGCACAAGTCAGAAATCCCGGTGAATGCTTTGTATCGGCTTATTGCGGCAGAGTGGTTCCGCGGGCAAAAAAGAAAAAAGCCAATCATGACTGATTGGCTTTTTCCTGATTCTTTTGGTGCGCCCGGAGCGATTCGAACGCCCGACCCCTTGGTTCGTAGCCAAGTACTC
>CAZFSH010000180.1:0-6079 GCA_964521935.1 uncultured Propionivibrio sp. | reverse complement strand
AGCCACCTGAACTGTGTTGCACGCCTTTCGGCTTGCCGGTCGAACCGGACGTGTAGAGAAGGAATAAGGGATGATCGGCCTCAACCCATTCCGGCTCGCAGGTTTCCGACTGCTTGGCGGTAAGGTCTGTCCACCAGTAGTCACGGCCAGCGGTCATCGGGCAGTTGCCGCCCGTGCGCTTGCTCACGATCACACTCTTGATCGATTCGCAGCCGCCCATGGCGAACGCTTCGTCAACCACCACCTTGAGTGGAATGCTCTTGCCGCCACGACGTTGCTCGTCGGAGGTAATGATGGCGACTGCACCGGCATCGACCACACGCTCCTGCACGCTCTTGGCCGAGAAGCCACCAAAAACTACCGAGTGAATCGCGCCGATACGCGCGCAAGCTTGCATCGCCACCACGCCTTCGACCGACATCGGCATGTAAATCAGTACGCGGTCACCTTTTTTGATGCCCTGCGCTTTGAGCGCATTGGCAAACTGGCTCACTTTGGCCAGCAGATCCTTGTAGGTGACTTTGGTGACGGCGCCATCATCCGCTTCAAAAATGATCGCGACCTTGTCGCCCAGACCATTCTCGATATTGCGATCCAGACAGTTGTACGAGACATTCAGCTGGCCGTCGGCAAACCACTTGAAGAAGGGCGCGTTGGACTCGTCGAGCGTCTGGGTGAAGGGCTGCTTCCAGGTCAAATGCTCGCGGGCCAGACGCGCCCAATAGCCTTCGTAGTCCTGCTCCGCCTCTTTGCACAGCGCCTCGTAAGCCGCCATGCCAGAAATGGTGGCATTTTTTACCGTTTCTGCCGAGGGGGGGAATATGCGGTTTTCTTGCATTACCGATTCAATCGCCGACATCTGTGCTTCTCCTCTTTTGATTTGAAAACAATGTGAATACTGGCTGCAGTTCTGCAGCGGTGCGGCATCGAATCAGCAGCGACCGGAGCATGTGATGAAGCATTACACTCAGCATGACTTACATAGGACTTACTCAATTTCCGGCTTCTTTTCGCAGGCTTTACAATGCTGCGGCACTGCACAATGGCAATTAGCCTTGTGCCACTCTGCCACTCTCCCTGACCCCATACACCATCATGACTACCGTATTCGTTACCGGCGGTGCCGGCTTTATCGGCTCGGCACTGATCCGTTTGCTGATTGCCGAAAGCGACTGGCAGATTGTCAACATTGACTGCCTCACGTACGCCGGCAATCTGGAGTCCTTAGCGAGCGTTGCCAATCACCCACGCTATGTGTTTTCCCGCACCAATATTGGCGATCGTGCAGCGCTTGATGCGCTGTTCGCGCAGTACCAGCCAAACGGTGTGATTCACCTGGCCGCCGAGTCGCACGTCGATCGTTCGATCCACGGCCCCGGCGATTTCATCCAGACCAATATCACCGGCACTTTTACCTTACTGGAAGCGACCCGCGGCTATTGGTCAAGCTTGCCAGACACCGAGAAAGCAAGCTTCCGCTTTCACCATGTGTCCACCGATGAAGTCTTCGGTTCGCTGGGCGATACGGGATTCTTTACTGAGGACACGGCGTATCAGCCGAACTCGCCCTACTCCGCCTCCAAAGCCGCGTCCGACCACCTCGTTCGCGCCTGGCATCACACCTACGGCCTTCCCGTGGTCACGACCAACTGCTCGAACAATTACGGCCCCTGCCACTTCCCGGAAAAACTGATTCCGCTGATCATTCATAACGCGCTGGCAGGCAAATCCTTGCCGATCTACGGCCAGGGCGACAATGTGCGTGACTGGCTCTACGTCGACGATCACGCGCGGGCGCTGCGTACGGTCTTTGAGCGCGGTAGCGTTGGTGAAACCTACTGCGTCGGCGGACACAACGAAAAAACCAATCTGGAGGTCGTCGACACCCTTTGCGCGCTGCTCGACGAACTGCGTCCGCGTGCCGATGGTCAGCCTTACGCCAGCCAGAAAATCTACGTTGCCGACCGCCCCGGTCACGACAAGCGCTACGCGATTGATGCCGGAAAAATTCAGCGTGAACTCGGCTGGACGCCGCGCGAAAGCTTCGAAACGGGGCTGCGTAAAACCGTCCAGTGGTATCTGGACAACCCCGAGTGGGTGGCCCACGTGGTCAGCGGCGATTACAAAAACTGGACAGAAAAAAACTACGGGAGCCGCGCATGAACCAGGCCAACCCAGCAACACGAAAAGGCATCATCCTCGCCGGCGGTTCTGGCACACGTCTGCATCCGGTCACGCTCGCGGTATCGAAGCAACTGCTGCCGGTCTACGACAAGCCCATGATCTATTACCCGCTGACCACGCTCATGCTGGCCGGCATCAACGACATTCTGCTGATTTCGACCCCGCAAGACACCCCACGCTTTCAACAACTGCTCGGCGATGGCAGCCAGTGGGGCATCCACATTCAGTACGCTGTCCAGGCCAGCCCGGATGGTCTGGCGCAAGCTTTCATCATCGGTAAAGACTTCGTCGGCAATGAGCCGTCGGCCCTCGTGCTAGGCGACAACCTGTTCTACGGCCACGACTTTGCCGAGCAGTTGCAACGCTCGGCAAAAGTCAGTCGCGCGACCGAAGGAAGTCCAGGTTCGGATGGGACGGCGTCCGCTACCGCTAGTAACAGTGACGGCGCTACCGTATTTGCCTACGCGGTGAGCGACCCCGAGCGCTACGGTGTCGTCGAGTTCGATGCCACCGGCAAGGCCATCAGCATCGAAGAAAAGCCCGCCAAACCGAAGTCACGCTATGCCGTCACGGGTTTGTATTTCTATGACAATCAGGTGTGCGATATCGCCGCCCAGCTCAAACCCTCGCCGCGTGGCGAACTCGAAATTACCGATGTCAATCGCATCTATCTCGAACGTGGTCAATTAAGCGTTGAGATCATGGGTCGCGGCATGGCCTGGTTGGACACAGGCACCCATGAGTCGCTACTCGAAGCGAGCCAGTTCATTCAAACGATCGAAACGCGTCAGGGCTTAAAGGTTGCCTGTCCCGAAGAAGTGGCCTGGCGGCAAGGCTGGATTAACGACGCGGCGCTCGAACAACTGGCCGTACCGCTGGCCAAAAGCCAATACGGCAAATACCTGCAAGGTCTATTGCATGAAAAGGTGTTCGGATGAACAAAATCCCTACCGCTATTCCTGATGTATTGCTGCTCGAACCCAAGGTGTTCGGCGATGCGCGTGGTTTTTTCTACGAAAGCTGGAATAAAAAAACGCTGGCCAGTCTGGGTATCGACGCGGAATTCGTACAAGACAACCACAGCAAATCAGCGCGCGGCGTCTTGCGTGGGCTGCACTATCAGATTGAGCAGGCGCAAGGAAAACTGGTTCGCTGTACCGCCGGCGAGGTCTACGACGTAGCGGTCGATCTGCGCAAATCATCGCCCACATTCGGTAAATGGGTTGGCTTCACGCTCTCTGCTGAAAACAAACGCCTTGCCTGGATTCCGCCGGGCTTCGCGCATGGGTTCTGCGTCACCTCAGATAGCGCCGAATTCCTCTACAAAACCACCGACTACTACGCCCCCGAGTACGAACGCAGTTTGCTGTGGAATGATCCCGCACTCGGCATTCAATGGCCGGTTGCCGGCCCACCGCAGCTTGCCGCCAAAGACGCCGCCGGGCTGGCGCTGGCCCAGTGCGAGGTGTTTGCGTGAGCCGCACGAACGGACGACGCATTCTGCTCACCGGCGCAGCAGGTCAGCTCGGCCGTGAGCTCAAGCGCTCGCTCGCACCGCTGGGCGAGGTCATAGCCTGCGACCGTACGACGCTGGATCTCGCTGACGCAGACGCCATCCGCACCATTTGCCGCGCCACCAAACCTGACCTCATCGTCAACGCCGCTGCCTACACAGCGGTAGACAAAGCAGAGGCCGACCCCGCCGCTGCCTTTGCCATCAACGCCACCGCCCCCGCCCTGCTTGCGGAAGAAGCCAAGTCAATGCAGGCCCGCCTGATCCATTTTTCGACGGATTATGTGTTTGATGGCAGTGGCTACGAAGGCTGGAGTGAAGCCAGTGCTACCGCACCACTGTCCGTCTATGGCCAGAGCAAACGTGACGGTGAGCGCGCCATTCAGGCCAGCGGTTGTCAGGCCCTGATCCTGCGCACCAGCTGGGTGTTTGGCCTGCATGGCGCCAATTTCATGAAAACCATGCTGCGACTGGGTAAAGAGCGTGATGAACTCAGCGTCATCGACGACCAGTACGGCGCCCCAACCTGGACGCGCCATCTCGCTGACGCAACGGCGCTACTCGCCGCTCGCCCCGAAGCGCAAGGCCTGTATCATCTGGCCAACGCGGGGGAAACCACGTGGGCAGGCTACGCGGAAGCAATATTCGCTGAGGCCGTCAAGCTCGGCGTGATAAGCAACGCACCGACAGTACGCCGTATCAGCACCGCTGACTATCCGCTGCCGGCAAAACGCCCCAATAATTCACGCCTCGATTGTTCGCGCATGCAGCGCGAGCACGGCATTCAACTCCCCGACTGGCGCATCGCCTTGACTGATTGTCTGGCTGACGCTACTCACTGAAGCACACTGAATATGGCAACGAGCAAAACTTACGACGAATCGTCCTTTCGCGTCCTCAAAGGACTCGAACCCGTGCGCGAGCGCCCGGGCATGTACACCCGCACCGACTCCCCGGCGCACATCATTCAAGAAATCATCGACAACGCCGCTGACGAAGCGCTGGGTGGCTTTGCCAAGAATATCCATGTGCTGCTGCATTTGGATAACTCCGTATCGGTCACCGATGACGGCCGCGGCATCCCAGTCGGTTTGCACCCGGAGGAGCAGATTCCGGTGGTTGTCCTTGCCTATACGCGCCTGCACGCCGGCGGTAAATTCGACAAAAAATCCGGCAATTCGGCCTATGCCTTTTCAGGTGGTTTGCACGGTGTTGGTGTTGCCGTCACCAATGCGCTGTCGCTAAAAGTCGCCGTGGAAGTTCGCCGTGAGGGGAAGATCTGGAGCGTTGAATTTTCCGAAGGTGGCGAGAAAATCTCCGAGCTGGTCGAACGTGGCACCTGCGGACGGCAAACCGGTACCAAAGTGCGCGCCTGGCCCAACGTCAAATACTTCGACTCGCCCAAGGTACCGATGCACGAACTGGAGCGCCTGTTGCGCTCCAAAGCCGTGCTGCTGCCCGGCGTCAAAGTCACCCTGGATGTGGAGCAGGCCGATGGCAGCTTTCAGTCCAAATCCTGGAGTTACCCGAACGGCTTGGCGCAATACCTCTCCGAAGCCGCCACCAATGATCCGGTCTGCCCGATCTATGCCAGCGAAAAATATGCCGATGCCGAACACAGCGACTTCGCCAATGGTGAAGGCGCCGCCTGGGCCTTCGGCTGGTTTCTCGAAGCCACGGCTTCCGAGTCCTATGTCAACCTGATCCCCACCGTGAATGGCGGCACGCACGAGTCCGGCCTGCGCGCCGGCGTGTTTGAAGCAGTCAAAGCCTTCATCGAGCATCGCGCCCTGCTCCCTCGCGGCGTCAAGTTGCAGCAGGACGATGTCTGTTCGCGCATGGCCTTTGTGCTTTCCGCGCGCATCCTCGACCCGCAGTTTCAGGGCCAAGTGAAGGAGAAACTCAACTCGCGCGAGGCCGTCAAGCTCGTTTCCAGCATGGTGCGCGACCCCTTCGAAATATGGCTGAACCAGCATGTGGAAGCGGGCAAGCTGATTGCCGAACTCTCGATCAAGCAAGCCTTGGCGCGCCAGAAAAACGCCCAGAAGGTCGAAAAGAAAAAGCAGTCTGGCGTTGCCGTGCTGCCGGGCAAGCTGACCGATTGCGAATCGACTGACATCAACGAAAACGAACTCTTCCTCGTTGAGGGTGACTCGGCAGGCGGTAGCGCCAAAATGGCGCGCAACAAGGAAACCCAGGCCATTCTGCCCTTGCGCGGCAAGGTACAAAACTCGTGGGAAATCGAGCCAGGCCGCCTGTTTGCCAACGCCGAAATCCACGACATCGCTGTCGCGTTGGGCATTGACCCGCACACCATTGATGCCGATCCGGATCTATCGAACCTGCGCTATGGCAAGGTGGTGATCATGTCGGATGCCGATG
>CAZFSH010000179.1:0-6141 GCA_964521935.1 uncultured Propionivibrio sp. | reverse complement strand
GCTTGCGATTCCCGGCGTGCTGGATCAGTTGGCCCAGCCAGGGCAGCAGCAGCGGCTGCCCCAGCGCGCGGTCGGTCAGCAGGCCGCCCAGGCCCAGCACCAGCGCGAGCACCGGCAGCCCCCAGCGGCCGATCCAGGCCCGGGCGAGCATGGCCATCAGGATGACCGGGGCCAGCCACAGCGTGGCCAGCGGCACGCCGGCCAGCAGGCGCAGACCCAGCGCCAGTGTCGCGGCGAACAGGTCTGCCCAGGGCAGGCCGAACCATGCTGACAGGCCGGCAAAGCGTGCCACCAGCACCATTGCAAGCACATGGCCGGCTTACTGGAATGGCTTGATTGACCGCAGCGGCTTAGGGTGGAACAATCCTCCACCCCGCCCAGCCCCGCCGGTCAATGAAAGCCGTAAAGCCCCACGAGCCACACCTCGCTGTAAGCGTTGCCTCGCTGAAGCCGCCGGAAACGACGGCAATCGGCAGCTACGGCATGGCCATTTCGCGCGCGCTGCAAGCCTCGGGTATCGATAGTGCACGGGTGTTTTGCTCGGTCGGCCTGCCGGCCGAGATGAGCAACGATCCGATGACCCGGCTGCCCACGGCAAAACTGACGCAGCTTTATCGTGCCTGCGTCGAGGTCACCAACAACCCCTATTTCGGTTTGGTGGTTGCCCGGCACATCCATATCTCCAACCTGCATGCCCTCGGTTATGCCTTGGCCGCCAGCGCCACCTTGATGGACTACTGCCGGCGTCTTGAGCGGTTTTTCCGGCTGGTTTCGCAGGTGGCCACGGTCAGCGTCACCGAGGCCGACAACGAAGTGCGGCTTGGCTTCAAGTATCTGACCGAGATTAGCGGCGAAACGGAAGACGCGTTCTTGGCATTCACGGTGCTCTCGATGCGAATGCTCTATCGGCGCAAATTTCATCCGTTGCGCGTCGAGCTGCACCGCCCTATGCCGCGCGAGGGCGCCGGCCCCTACGAGGAACTGTTTTGTTCGCCGGTGAGTTTTTCGCACGCTGATAGCCTGCTGATCTTCGACCGCAATGATCTGATTCAGCAACTGGACGGTTCGTGCCCGGAACTCGCCCAAGACTACGACACCATCGCGGCGAATTATCTGGTCAAGCTCGACAAGAACGACGTGATAGCCAGGGTAACGCAGAAGATCATCGAAATGCTGCCCGAAGGCGAATGCAATCGCGACAAGGTGGCCGGCGCCCTGTGCATGAGCCCGACCACCTTGCAACTCAAGCTTTCCCAGCGCGGCACCAACTTTCAGCAGTTGCTCGATGACATCCGCAAGGAACTGGCTTGCAGCCACATCAGCCAGGGCTCACGCTCGGTGACCGAAGTCACCTTCATGCTTGGCTTCACGGACACCAGCAATTTCTCCCGCGCTTTCAAGCGCTGGACCGGCATGTCGCCCACGGAATTTCACCATCAGGCGCAGGCGTCACCAGCGCGCGCCTGAGGGCAAGCACCCGCCGCGTTCAGCCGATCACGCGCTGAACGATTGTGACGATTTTGGCAGGCGGAATCTGATACATCGCCGCCAGCGGATCGCTGGCGATGGCCATGACGATGCGTTCCATATCGCCGGGCGGAATCTTGAATTCACCGAAATGCGTGGGCATGCCCGTGTCTTGTTGCAGTTGCTTGATGCGGGCGATGACGGCACGCACGGTGGCCTCGGGCGTCGTCAGAGGCACAGCAAACGCCTTGGCCAAGTCGGCCGCATACGGCAAATAGAACTCGATAAATTCCTCCATCACCACCGGCAGCAGCACGCCATTGGCCCGGCCATGCGGGATGTGGTACAGCGCACCGAGCGCATGCGAGCAGTTGTGCACCGGCGCAGCGCCGACGGCGTTGCCCAAGGCCCAGGTGGCCATGCAGGCGGCCTGAAGCATTTCCTCGCGCGCCTGCACGTTGCGTCCGTTCTTCACACACTCCGGCAAGGCACGGAAGATGTGATCGACGGCGCTGAAACAAAAGCCGTTGGTGAAGGCATTGCTGACCGGGCAGACGATGGCTTCGATGGCGTGCGTCAACGCATCCATGCCGGTATCGGCGGTGATCGCCGGCGGCAGGCCGACGGTCAGTTGTGCGTCGAGCAGGGCGATGTCGGAATCGAGATAGGGTGCGACGAGCAGCGCCTTGACGCCGGTGTTGTCGTTGAAGATAACCGCGCCGTTGGTGACTTCGGAACCGGTGCCGGCGGTGGTCGGGATGCTGATGTGGGCGATCCCCGTGGGCTTGCCTTCCGGCTCGATACGCATGCCGGCGGCGACTGCTTCGCAGATGTCGGTCAGGCCATGGGCGAGGGCGAACTTGACGCCCTTGGCGACGTCCATGGCGCTACCGCCACCCAGCGCGACGATGGCATTGGCACCGACCGAACGGGCGTAGGCCGTGGCGGCGTTAACGCTGTTGCTGCCTGCATCGGGCAGGATGTCGGTATAGACACCGGCGAGCACAAACTGATTGCCGGCGGCGGCGTCGCGCAGCACGGCCGCGACTTTTTCGACCATGCCGATCTTTGCCAAGCCTTGATCGCTCAGCAGCAGGACGCGCTTGGCGCCCAGGCCAGCGAGTAGCGCCGGCAGGCGCACGGTCGCGCCGACAGCGCAATGCACGCGGGTGCGTGCCCAGAATTCAAAATAACCGGTTGACATGATTTTTCCTCGTATCGTTATCTAGTAGGACTGCGTGCGGCGAACACGTGTTCAAGCGGCGGCTGGGCGCTTATGCACCATGCCGTAGGTCAGGGCCTTCTTCGCGGGATCGCGCTGGAAGGCGGTGGAGATCGCCTTGGTTTCCAGGAAAGCTTCGAGGCCGGCGATGCCGCCTTCGCGCCCGGTGCCGCTTTGCTTGTAGCCGCCAAAGGGCACGTCGCTGCGCAGCATGTGCCAGTCGTTGATCCATATCGAGCCGGCACGCAGGCGGCGTGCAATGCGCTGGGCGGCGAGCACGTCGCCAGTCCACACCCCAGCCGACAGGCCGTAGTCGGAATCGTTGGCGATGGCGATGGCTTGCTCCTCGTCCTTGTACTTGATTACCGCCAGCACCGGCCCAAAGATTTCTTCACGCACCGCCTTCATCTGATTGTGGCAATCGGCGAGCACGGTTGGGCGCACGTAGAAGCCTCCTTCACAGCCCAATACCTCGACGCGTTCACCGCCGCAGACCACGCGTGCGCCTTCTTCGACTGCCGAGCGGATGTAACCAAGCACGCGCTGACCATGGCCGGCGTGGCTCATCGGGCCGATGGCGGTGTCGGGTGCCAGCGGATTGCCGATCTTGAGCCCATTGGCTAGCGTCGCGAGCTTGTCGAGCATGGCGTCGTAAATGCTTTCATGCACCAGCAGGCGGGTACCCGATTCGCAGGCCTGGCCGGCATTGAGCATGACACCGTAGAGCACACCATGCGCGGTGGCATCAAGATCGGCATCGGGCGTCACGATGGCCGCCCCCTTGCCGCCCAGTTCCAGGGTCACGCGCTTGAGGCTGGCAGCGGCGTTGGCCTGAATACGCTTGCCCACCGCCGTGGAGCCGGTGAAGGAAATCTTGGCTACGCCGGGGTGCTGGGTGATGGCTTCGCCAACCACGCTGCCGACGCCATTGACCAGATTGAGCACACCCGGCGGCAGCAGCGGCGCGAGCAATTGCGTGAGCCGCGTCGAGGTGTTGGGCGTGAGTTCGGAGGGCTTGATCACCACCGTATTGCCGGCGGCGAGTGCCGGCAATACTTTGTTGATGTACATCACCATCGGTATGTTCCAGGCCGGGATCAGGCCACAGACACCAATGGGTTCCTTGACCACCTTGATATCGGCCAGCTCGGGAATGATTTTCGCGGGCAGATTGCTGACGAAGGGATAGCTGCTGACCACGTCGGCCATGGTCATGCAGGCATCGATCATCATCAGGATGTCGAGGCTGCCGACACGTGAAACGGTGGCTCCGGAACTGATGATTTCGAGATAGGCCAGCTCCTGAGCGTTGGCCTTGATCACGGCTATGAACTGGTTGATCAGCGCGGCGCGTTGGGCCGGTGTCTGGTCGCGCCAGGCCGGGTTGTCGAAGGCGGCCTGGGCAGCGGCCACGGCCGCATCCACGTCCTGCGCCGTGCCACAGGCGACCTGGGCGATCACCTCGCCGTTGGCCGGATTGTGCACATCCATGTATTGGCCGCCACTGGGCGCGACCACTGCCCCGTTGATGAAATGATCGTATCGTGGAATTGTCATTGCGCTACCTCCATGTAGTTCTATCCGTTCGCGCGTTGGGTAGCAGGTTTAGCCTGCGTATCGTCGCGCGCTGCAAGGTC
This sequence comes from uncultured Propionivibrio sp., assembly GCA_964521935.1. Lineage (GTDB taxonomy): Bacteria > Pseudomonadota > Gammaproteobacteria > Burkholderiales > Rhodocyclaceae > JADJEF01. The sequence goes on along the minus strand of CAZFSH010000179.1, from coordinate 1,815 downwards.
TCCATGTTGCGATTCAGGCGTACCCTGCGCCGGTCATTTGAGTCATTTCATAAGTCAATGAAATTGACTATTCCCAGCGAGCTACTTAACCCAGTGGACTCTCTGGATTCCGACCCACCTCAGGCTGAACGGTGCCTTGAATTCACGGTTCTGCGGATCAATCGCGTAGGCGTACATCAGGGCAGAGTCCGTGACGATGGTCATGGCGACGCACGAAATCGGTAACGCATGCTAGTGCCTCGCGCGCTTCCGGCAACCAATGGACCGCCTGCCAGACGTGGGGCATGTGCGGCCAGACCTGCAACTCGGCATGGGTGCCGGCATCCAGTGCCAGTGCGTGCGCCTTGACCGACTGGTGCAGCAGTGCCTCTGTGCTGCCTGCCTGGAAGAGCAGCGGTGGCAGATCATGCAGGCCGGCGGCACAGGGCGACACTTTGCCGAGCATGGCGCCATCATGATGGCCGAGTGGCTCAATCACGATGCGCCAAAGCAGGTCTACGATGCCGGCACCTAGCATCGGGTCCTGCTCGACGGTGTGAGACTCCAGACTGCGTAAGGCCTCAAAGCAGGTGCCCGGTGAAAACATGACGCCGCACATTGGGGCCGGCAACCCCGCATCGCGAACGCGCTGGAGGGTCGAAAGGGTTAGCAACCCGCCTGCCGAATCACCGGCGACAATGATCTGGGCAGGATCGAAACCCTCGGCGAGCAGCCAGGCATAGGCTGCATAGCAATCGTCGTGCGCCGCAGGCAGCGGATACTCCGGCGCACAACGATAGTGCGGAATCAGGGCGTCTGCATCCAGTTCGTGACACAGACGTGCCGCCAATCGCGAATGCACGGCCGGCATACGGAACATGAAGCCACCGCCATGCAGGTAGAGAATCACCCGCTTGCTGGGCGGCGGACGAACAGTCACCCAGTAGGCCTCTAGGCCAAAGGATTTGACCGGAGTGCGCCGATAATCTTTTCCCCGCCCGCCCATCCAGTTGTCCATGCGGGCCACCAGGCGACGAGCCCTTGTCAGGTCAATGGGCTGCTGCAAGCGTGGTTTGATTAGTGTTCGATACGTCCACAGCAGAAGGCTCGCCCTTTTACTCGGTACGCGGCTGGAGTGCGGCAATGGCAAATGGGGACTCGGATCGGTCATCAGTTCGTGGCGGGTTCGCCTGCTTTCAAGGAATTGACGGCCCTAGGCGCCTTGAGCGGACGCAAGCCCGGCGGTTTCGCTCTGACGAGGAGGCCACTTTGCGCGACCTCCGCTTGACGGTCTTCGCCGCACTGATCAGCAAGCACATCGCTGCCAGTTCTGCAAACGCTTCGTCGAGTATTGGTTCAACTAGCGCTTTATATCCAGGGCCGCCAGCAAGTCCTTGCCGCTCCACTGCTGGCCCGGCTGAAATTGCTGAATCAGATTACACATGGCCTGGTTCGCCGGCGTGGCAACGTTGTAGCGCTGGCCCAGACGAACGATGGCGCCACACAGGTCATCGACCTCGGTGGGCTTGCCCTGATGCAGATCGTCGCACATGGAGGCGCGCGCTGCCGGATCCACGCGCATGAGCTTCCGGGCGAGGCGCATGAACAGCCAGTTTGGCAAACGCAGCGCGATCGCGAACAGCTTGGGCGGCGGTACGTGAGCGATTTTCGCCGGACGGATGCCTGCGGCGTTCAGGACGCGAAAGCCTTCATCCATCAAGGTGGCCATCACACACCGAAGGTCCCTCTGCATAAACGTGTCGCGCAGCGGGATATTGGCTAATGCGTTCACCGGATTGACCAGGTTCAGCAGAAGCTTGCCCCACTTTACGGCGA
>CAZFSH010000178.1:0-6169 GCA_964521935.1 uncultured Propionivibrio sp. | reverse complement strand
GTTACGCAGAGCGGAATGGTTATATTCAGGACGGTCGAATTGCGTATTACGCTGGTGTCTATTCGCTAACAGGTAGCCCTGCGACTATGCCGCCGGATGGCATAGTTAATGGACAATTAATCAGTTATGCAGTGATAAGCATGCCGCCAGGGGATTTATTATCTCCGCTTATCACCGCAAACAAACCTATGCGGGTTGTCAAAACATTCACGTCATCGACGAATCATTTAACTGCCGTAGTCGAATAAGATTTTTGGCAAATGATTAGCTACGGATCGTGTCCATGAGCAGTTTCGCCTTCGTCATCCCATGTTTTAACTATGGGTCGTTGGTATCACGTGCTATCGCCTCAGTCTTACCGCAGCTTACCGACGAAGACGAGTTGATTGTCATTGACGATGGTTCCACCGATGACACACCCGAAATTTTGACCGAGCTTCATCGCGTATTCCCGGATAAATGGCGCAGTATTCGGACGGCCAACAGCGGCTCGGCGGCCACTCGCAATCGCGGAATTAGTGAAACTCGAGCAGATTTCTTAGTGTTTCTTGATGCTGATGATGAATTAATCCCCACTGCTCGCCTGAAGTTTGCCGAACATATTCAGAATCATCCCGGTACGTGCATGGTGGTAGGTGGGCACTGGGCAGTAAAGCCCAATGGTGAGCGACGAGTTCAGTTGCCCGGTAAGCTACCCACCGATGCAAAACTACGGCTGCGCGCCTATCTTCTCGAAAAGCGCTTGAATTTAGCCAACGGGTCTTGCGCGATGCATCGTAGCGTATTTGACCGTGGCCTTTATCCGGAGAAATTTCGCTGCGTTGAAGATATCCCTGTTTTTGCGCAGGCTATCGCTAACTATGCGTGCTCCGTTCTGAATGAACCGATCGGCATCGTGCACAAACACGATGACAGCCTTAGGCATCAACATGGTTTAGCCCTTGATGTGGGCATGCAACTTGTCGACGAGGTGTTCCACCCTGCTCGACAGACCGAAGAGATGGAGCACTTGCGTGCTGCTTATTTTATTCAGCGCGCGCTGTCACTATTTCGTACGCTACATGTGGCCGGGCAACATGCCGATGCTCTTACGTACTGGCGACTGGCAAAGGCGAATGATTGGCGCGTAGTTTTTCGATCGGACTATGTTTTTAAGGCGCTACGCTCATGGTGGCGGGCACAATTTCCGGCCACCAGAAAAAAACTTCGGGGTGAGTAAGCCAACCTGCTAAGGTCGATGACGCTTTCGATACAGTCGGTACAGGCTATAGCTAATTACCCAGCAGATCATCAAGGTCCACAGATGATGGGAAATGAAATGCTGCCCCCGCAACAACTGGGTATGGTTGAGCAGCAGCCCCCAGCCAGCAACCAAATAAAAACCATATCGGGCAGCCGACATCAGCCCTAATCCTCGCAGCGCGAAAGGGATGGGTAGTAATGCCAGTGCATGCAGGATGTGCCCGCCTGGCCAACAATGTATGCCCGGGGCTTCGGCTACGCCCGAGAAAAAGGGTACAAACTGGTACTTGCCGCCATACTCCACCATGTGAAACGGGCAGGCCCGGTCAGAATTGTCCTTGAGCAGGCCCACGATGGTCGATGCCAAGAGCGATGCGACCAAAAAATAGCCCAAGGCTCGCCGATAAGGGCGCAGCCGGACAACCTTAAAGGTAGCGATCCATACTATGGCAGCGACCAAATGGGTCACTTTCATAATCTTGCGCACGCCCTCATGCATCACGCCTTGCCAAAACCAGTGATGATCATTCACGAACGACTGCGTTGCCGGATCAAAAAAGAGGTCGCTTATCCAAAAATCCAAACGTGGAAAGCGCCAGAAGAGAAAAAGAAGCAGCCCCAAAAGTGTGAGGCCAATGAGGTTGTAGCGATAAAATTTACGATCATCCAACGGAAAATGCACGGCGCCTTGCCCTCTATTTGCTGGTCAATACGCCCTCGTTCCGGCGCGATCTCGTCGCAGTATAGAAAGCAAACCCTGTAAATAGGCTTCATTTGACCCACCCACCTGACCTCCCCCCCGAAGATCCTAACGCTGACACCTCTGACTCGGACGTGGTGATTGAGGAGGGCGTTCATCGCAGTTCGCGGCGCTTAATTATTGGCGTGCTGATGATTGCCTGTGTTGTTCTGTTGATTCGCAATAGCCCACTGGCAGCCTTGCTGGACGATAGCCCTCAGTGGCAATCGTGGGCACATGACAATTGGGGCATGGCCTCGCTGGCATTCTTTATCAGCTCATCCATTCTGCTCATTGCGGGCGTCCCCCGCTTGGCCTTGTTTGCCTTGGCCGGCTATGTGTTTGATATCGCCTGGGGGCTTTTTTTGGCCATGGCGAGCAGCCTCACCGGCTCTTACCTTGCGTACGTCTTGGCACGATGGGCTGGCCGTGACTGGATCGTCCGCCGCTTCGGGCACCTGCCCTATTTTCAACGCGTCATCCACGCCGAGCCATCGGTAACCTCCGTCGCCATGCTGCGCTTGTTGCCCATCAGCAACGCGCTGATGAACGCAGTGCTCGCCGTCAGTCGCATTGGCACCTATGCGTTCATCGTGGGGTCGGCTATCGGCTTCTTGCCCGCCGGACTGGTCGCTATTTTGGTTGGTGCTGGTTTTGCTGAAGAGGAGGCTGTCTCAGGGGGCATGCACCTACTGCTCGCGGCGCTTATTGTCTTGCCACTGGCGTTTTTCAAATTCAAACGCAGGCGGGCAAAATGATGACGTTCACATTGAACCCCTGGTTTTGGCGAACCATCGTCATAGTGATTGGCGTACTGTTTTATGTCGCGCGCTTGATGGGCCCGAGCGACCTGGAAAGTAATGCTCAAGTGCTCAATGTCGGCTACATAAGCGACCTGGTCTGGGGGCATGGCAACTGGCTGGTGCAGTACGATCTTGAGCACGACATCATGTCCAAGCCACCCCTGCACACCTGGCTTATCACGCCGTTCGCCTTGTTGCTGGGTGTTAATCGACTCGCACTGACACTGCCATCGCTCGTGTGCGTGCTCGCGTTAGGGCTCTTGGTTTTTGAATTTGCCTATCGCCAACTTTCCCTACGCATTGCGGCCTTGTCGGCATTGGCCTTCATGATCGCGGCGCCAAGTACGAAATTCGTCGCGTTGGTGCGCGCTGATCCGCCCTTTGTTCTGGCCACTACCGCAGCCGCCTTCGCCGCCTTTTGGGCATGGGAACACGGCCGCGGCTGGGTCGCATTCTGGGTCGCCTGCGCTGTGGGGACGCTGGCAAAAGGTCCGCTCATTCTGCTTTTGGCGGCAGGAGGACTGCTGGCTGTTTTATGGGAGCGTCGCACCAACAGCGATTCACGTCCGCTACAAGGTAGTCATGCCTTGGGAATAACGCTGTTTTTCGCCCTCTGCGGCGGCTGGTTTGTTGCCGCCTGGTGGTCGGAAGGCTCAGCGCTGATCGACAAAATGTTCTTCAAAGAGCTCATCGGGCACTCGGTCGGCGGCGTGGGCAAAGGCCGTACGTGGGGCCACATTGTCCAGCCAACCCTGTTTCTTTTGCTGCGCTACTTGCCGTTCAGTATTTTTGCAGCGCTTGGTATTTATAGGGTGTTGCGCTCGCCGGCGGCCAATGATTCGGAGCGCCGACTGGAGCGCTTTCTGGTGTGCTGGATCGTGGTAGGCCTCATCATTTTCACCATAGCCAAGCACCAGCGTGCTGATTTGGTGTGGCCAATGTGGCCACCTGCGGCCATTCTGGCGGGCAGGGAAATCGCGCGGCGTTTCAGCCACTGGTCCGGCAAAACCCACTACCTTGCCGCAAGCTCGGCAGCTATTTGCGTGCTCACCATAGTGCTGGCGATTAGAGCTACGCTGCCAGAAACGCGCGGACAGTATGCGCGCGAGGAGCAGTTGGCCAGCGCCGCTGAACAGGCAGCAGAGGAGATAAAAACTGCCGGGTTGGAGGTGAGCAAGCTGTACCATGTTCGCTCACCGCTGACGCTACAAATGCACTTGGGCACATTTCGGCAATGGACCTCACCCGAAGCACTCGAACGCCTTCTCGAAACCAGCACCACGCCAATCGATGTCGTTTTTGGTAGCGCAGGGCCAAGCGAACTCAAGCTGGGCAACTCCACCGCCGCCCCAAACCTCCTACTGCGCTGGCCGCATGACGTCAGCAAACCAGCCGTTGTTCAAGTATTCCGTTTCTCCCCCAACACCACTCAGGACGCCCACTAATGGTCGACACCTCCAGCCCATCGACCGTCAATGGTTTGAAGCTCTACTTGCGCTTAATGACGTATGTACGTCCTTACGCCTTACTCTTCGTCATCAGCGTATTGGGCTTTCTGCTCTTCGCCGCTACACAACCGGCCCTCGCCTGGCTCATCAAATTCATGGTCGATGGCTTGAGCCACCCGGGCACTCCGATCCAAATCGCCTACTGGACCATCGACGGCAATCTTTTTATGTATGCCGTACCCATCTTCATGATTGTGGTGACGTCAGTACAAGGGCTTGGTTTCTTTTTAGGTAACCATTACCTCGCCCATGTGTCCTGCGGTCTGGTGCATGACCTGCGTGCCGAGCTCTTCAGCAAGCTGGTCACCTTGCCCGTAGCCTATTTTGACAACACCAACTCCGGCCACATCGTTTCAAAAATTACCTTCAATACCGCGCAGGTCACCACCGCCGCCACCGAGGCGCTGAAGGTGATGTTGCGTGAAGGCTTGACCGTGATCTTTCTGTTTTCGTATCTGTTGTGGATGAATTGGCGATTGACCTTGGTACTGGTGGTCGTGCTGCCTTTGGTCGCTATATTGGCTTACGTCACCGGCCGCCGCTACCGGAAGTTTGCCAAAAAAATACAGAACTCGATGGGGGAAATTACCCAGGTCACCACCGAAGTCATTCAGGGGTATCGGGTCGTGCGCAGTTTTGGCGGCGAGCCCTACGAAGTCGAGCGCTTTAATCGCGCCAGCGAGAGCAATCGTGATCGCCAGCTGGGTCTGAACAAGACCGCCTCAATCTATACCCCCATGATTCAGACCTTAGTTTCGCTGGCCTTGGCGGCAATTCTGTTTCTGGTGATTTGGTATCGTGGTGATGCCTCAGTCGGCGACCTGATTGCCTATGTAACGACGGCGGGCTTGATTCCCAAGCCGATCAAGCAACTGTCGGGCACCAGCTCCAACATTCATCGCGGTCTCGCGGCGGCAGAAAGTGTTTTTGAACTGCTCGACATCACACCAGAGGTCGATAAAGGCCGTGTCGAAAAAGCCGTTGTCGCGGGCGACATCTCGGTGCGCAAGCTGAGCTTCACCTACCCCGGCACGGACAAGCAGGTGCTGGATGACATTTCATTTGAAGCACGCACCGGCCAGATGGTCGCCATTGTCGGTCGTTCTGGCAGTGGAAAAACCACTCTGGTCAATTTGATCCCGCGTTTTTATCACCATGGTATCGGCGAGATACTGCTTGATGGCGCGGATGTCGAAGACTACTCCTTGCGTAACCTGCGTCAGCACATCGCGCTGGTATCGCAAAACGTGACGCTGTTCAATGACACGATCGCCAACAATATCGCCTATGGTGATCTGGCTGGGCGTCCGCGTCAGGACATTATCCAGGCCGCCGAGGCGGCCTATGCGCGCGAATTCATTGAGCAACTGCCGCAGGGCTTCGATACCTTGATTGGCGAAAACGGTGTGCTGCTTTCTGGTGGCCAGCGTCAGCGCATTGCCATTGCTCGCGCACTGCTCAAAAATGCGCCGGTACTGATTCTGGACGAAGCCACCTCAGCGCTGGATACCGAATCAGAACGGGCCATTCAGGGCGCGCTGGACAACGCCACGACGGGCCGCACAACCCTCGTCATTGCCCACCGTTTGTCCACCGTCGAGCGAGCAGATTTGATCCTCGTCATGGAGGCCGGGCGTATTGTCGAGCGTGGCACACATAGCGAGTTGCTCGCCGCCAATGGCGCTTATGCGCGATTACACGCGATTCAGTTCTCGGACGACGAGTAATGCGCGTTCAGTAAGCGCTCTTTCACTCCGGCGCCGTCCCACAACGACTGACTTTTCCAATATCCGCGTTACTCTGGCAGCGCAGCCGCCAAGCGTTGACGCAGCGTCGCAGACGGCCAGTTGCGCAGCAAACGCGTACGATCTTTTTTC
>CAZFSH010000177.1:0-6189 GCA_964521935.1 uncultured Propionivibrio sp. | reverse complement strand
TCGAAACTGGATAACAGCGCTCAGGCTGCCAAAGAGCGTGCGGCCTTCCCGGCGCAGCTGATCCGTTCGGAAACCGGTGTTGGCGCCTCGGGGGCTTCCGGCCACTAAATCGACTTTCTCCACGTAGAAATCCTGGCTCTCCAGGTGCTACTTAGCCGGCCGCAGGGCAACCTGCCGCCGGCTTTTTTATTTTGCCTGTGTCGTTATATCGATAGGGCAAATCAGTCTAACCAGAGTCACCATGGCTGACTAAAATAGCGCACCGTTACCCATTCATGAGTTTTGCCATGGCCGCCTTCAACACTGAAACCGTCACCAGCGTCCACCACTGGAATGACACGCTGTTTTCTTTCCGGACGACCCGTGACCCGTCCTTACGCTTTGAAAGCGGCCACTTCATCATGATCGGCCTGGAGGTCGAGGGCAAGCCGCTAATGCGCGCCTACAGTATTGCCAGCCCCCACTACGAAGAGCATCTGGAATTCTTCAGCATCAAGGTACAGAACGGTCCCTTAACCTCGCGCCTGCAGCACCTGAAAGTGGGCGACCCGCTGCTGGTCAGCCGCAAACCCACCGGCACACTGGTCTTACGCGATTTGAAGCCGGGAAAACATCTCTACCTGTTCGCCACCGGCACCGGCCTGGCGCCGTTTCTCAGCATCACGCAAGATCCGGAAACCTACGAAAAGTTTGAAAAAGTGGTGCTGATTCACGGTGTGCGCCAAGTCAATGAGCTGGCCTATCAGGATCTGTTCCAAGAGCACCTGCCCGAGCACGAGTTTCTCGGCGAAATGCTGCGCGACAAGCTGATTTACTACCCTACCGTGACGCGCGAACCCTTCCGTAATCGCGGACGCCTGACCGACATCATCGAGTCTGGACAATTATTCAAGGACATCGGCCTGCCACCGCTCGACCCCGCCGTGGATCGCGGCATGATCTGTGGCAGTCCGAGCATGCTCAAAGACACCGCCGCGATGCTGGATGCCCGTGGCTTCCACATCTCGCCACATACGGGGGTTGCCGGCGATTACGTCATCGAACGGGCCTTCGTCGAGCGCTAAACAACCGGCAAAAGTCAGCCGCTGTGGGACGGCGCACTGACTACTGAAACCGCCGTCACGGGGCACGGACGAGGTCGACAAACTCGTCCGATTCATTGGTCGGCGGGGCGGAGAGCCAGCTACCGATGATGATCGCCAAAAAGCCGGCAGGCACCCCGAACACGCCGGCGGTGATGGGTTTGATCTCCCACAGCAGGGGCAAGCCGATGCCTATCGGCGGATACGTCGCGATCATGTAGCTGAGGGTTGTCAGCAAGCCTACTGTCATGCCGAGCACAACGCCGTTATGGTTGGCGCGCTTCCAGAAAACGCCACAGATCAAGGCCGGGAAAAGCGCCGCCGCCGCCAGCGAAAAGGCGGCGCCGACAATCTGCAAAATCCCCCCCGGCTTGAGCGAGGTAATGTAGGCCGCCAGAATCGCCACAATCAGCAACACGATCTTCGATACCACCAAGCGCCGTGTTGGCGGCGAGTTGGGACGCAAGGTACGAAAGTAAACGTCGTGCGACAGCGCGCTGGCGATCGTCAGCAATAAGCCATCGGCCGTCGACAGGGCGGCGGCCATGCCGCCTGTGGCGACCAACGCCGTGATCACATACGGCAGCCCGGCGATTTCCGGCGTGGCCAACACCACCATGTCGGCCCCCATGACAATTTCTGCCAGTTGCACGCGCCCATCCTGATTGGTGTCCTGAATAAAGAGCAGGCTTTTATCCACCGCCTGCCAGTTGCTCACCCAGGCGGGCAGGTGTGAGAACGCGGTACCGACCAGATGGTCATAGACCTCGAACTTGACCAAGATCGCCAGCACCGGCGCCGTCACATAAAGCAGGCCAATGAAGGACATCGCCCAGAACACCGACTGGCGTGCATCGTTCACCGTCGGCGTCGTATAAAAGCGCGTCAGGATGTGCGGCAAACCGGCGGTGCCCAGCATCAAGCAAAACACCAGCGCAATGAAATTTTTGCGTTCAATGCGCTGATCTTCCGCTGAATTGCCTGGGAAGGCTTCTGCATGCGCTTTCACCGGTGCAGCCCGCGCCAGATTTTCCGCCACCTGCTGCGTCCAGAGCACTTGGGCCTCGGCAACCGTCAACGGAAACTGCCGCGCCTCTCTTTCTGCTGCTGCGATCGCCCGGGCATCCAGCACATCGGCCGCGCGCAGGTTGCGCACGTGCGCGTCAAGCGCAGCCTTTTCTGCAAGCAAAAACTCCAGGCCGCCGACCTCGAGTTTTTGCAAACGCACCTCCAGCGCCCGCGCCCGCTGCGTGAAAATAGCGCGCACCTGTGCCTCAGCACGCCCTTTTTCCGATGTGGCGTCGTTGAACTCCTGCTCCAGCGCGGTAAGCTTAGGTAACACGTTGGTGTAGGCAGCGACATGGGCAACAGGGTTGCCGGTCTGCTGCACTGACAGCCACACCACAGGCAGCACAAAGGCGATGATCAAGATGATGCACTGCGCAACCTGCGTCCACGTAATCGCTTTCATGCCGCCGAGAAAGGAGCAGACAAGAATGCCGGTGAGGCCGACAAAAACACCAATCGTAAACTCCAGTCCGGTGAATCGACTGGTAATCAACCCGACCCCGTAAATTTGCGCAATGACATAAACCAGTGACACCAATACCGTTGCCAATACACCGAGCAAGCGGGGCAGCGTGCCTCCGTAGCGCACACCAAGAAAATCGGGGATGGTGTATTCCCCAAACTTGCGTAAATACGGCGCGAGACACAAGGCAACCAGCACATAACCGCCCGTCCAACCCATGATGTAGGCGAGGCCTTCGTGACCGGCATGAAACAGGGTGCCGGCGAGACCGATGAAACTGGCGGCCGACATCCAGTCCGCGGCGATGGCCATGCCGTTGAACAAGGCCGGTACTTTGCGCCCAGCAATGTAGTACTCATCGACGTTGGCGGTGCGACTGAGAAAGCCGATGCCGGCATACAAACCCAAGGTGACAAAGAGAAACAAATAGCCAAGCAGCCGCGACGCTACCCCGGCCCACTCCAGCAGCCCCATACTCAAAATAAACGCAACGACGGCGGCCGCGTACAACCCGTAATAGCGCACCAAGCGCTGCTGAAAGTTGCTGGAAACGTTCGTGGATTGAGTCATAGCGGGATCATTTCACGGTCAATCATCGTCAGCAGCCCGCGCAGCGGCATCAAGCTGCCGCATACGCCGCGCATACCAGCCGATGATCAGCAGATAGCAAATCGGTGCCCCCTGCGCAGCCATGTAAAACCCCAAGGGACCAATCATGGTGAAGCGATTGAGATCGGGGGCAAACCAGATCACGCCAAAGTTGATCGCCAGCCAGACAACTATCAACAAGCCCGTCAAACGCAGGTTCTTTTGCCAATGTTTTTGTTCCGCAGCGCTCGCCATGACGCTCCTTTCAGTCCGGGCGCAAATCCAGCGGCGCCGCGACGCCACCCCGGCGCACAAAAGTCAGTCGGAACAGACACCCTCCCGTCGCACCTTCCAGTAACTCAATACGGGCTCGGTGCAGATCCGCAATTTCCTTGACGATGGGCAAGCCTAAACCGCTACCGCTAGCGTCCGTTCCCAACACCCGATAGAAGCGCTCAAAGACCTTGTCACGCTCGGCAGGCGGAATACCGACACCGGTATCTTCGATCTCCAGCACGACAAAATCAGCGGCACGCAAACGCACGGTAACGCGGCCGCCACGCGGCGTGTACTTGATCGCGTTGTCGACCAGATTGGAGCACATCTCGCGCAGGAGCAAAGGTACCCCTTCGGTCATGTGCGGCCAGTCACTGCCCTCAAAGGCCAGGTCAATATCCTTGGCCATCGCCCGCTCCGCCCACTCGATGGTCACCGAGCGGGCGAGTGAACGCAAGTCCGCCGGTTCGACACGATGCACCTTGCCGTGACTCGCCTCGGTGCGTGCCAGCATGAGCAACTGGCTGGTCAGGTGCGCCGCCCGGTCAGCACTCTCGGCGATCAGCAACAAAGATCGTCGTACGCGCTCCGGATCGTGCTCTTCCAAGGCAAGATCAGCCTGCATCTTGAGACCGGTCAGTGGAGTACGTAGCTGGTGTGCCGCATCGGCGATAAAACGCTGTTGAGCCTGCAAATTAGCCTCCAGGCGCTGCATCATGCCGTTGAGCGACATGAGCAATGGACGCACCTCTTCGGGCGCACTTTCAGCGACCAAAGGTGAGAGGTCGCCAGGGCGCCGGTCCATGATGCGGCTGCGCAGCCGCCGCAAGGGTTGCAAACCTCGCGCCAGGCCGAGGTACGACAAAATGACCGCAACGGGAATCATCGCGAACTGCGGTAGCACCACGCCGCGAATGATGCGCGATACCAGCGCCTCGCGTTCATTGCGTGTCTCCGCCACCTGCACCAACAACACTACCCCTTCGGCAGCATGAATGGCGCTGTATGCCACACGTACGGATTCCCCATTCACAACGTCATCACGCAAGGCCACTGCCAGAGTTGGCGAGGGCGTCAGCCCGGTGACAAGCGGGATATCGCCCGTATTCATGTCATACGGCGTTGGTGGTAAGGCGGGTATCTCGCTCGATCTGCCCCGCGAGGCAAGGTGACCATGGTCAGCACGATCAGCATTGCCCGAACTTGCGTCGCCCATCGGCAACTCCGTCTGCATCGACACCTCGGGAAGAGCCTGCTTGGGTGCCGCACTCACCCGGTAGTAGCGACTATCCACGCCCGCTCCTGCAAGGGTGGTTTGCACAGAGCGTGGCAGCCGTGCAGGCAAGGCCCCGTCCAGCCCCTCGATGAACTGGCTCAGCACCTTGACGCTCTCAACCAAAGCACCGTCATAGGGATGGTCGGCGATCTGATGTGCGTAATGATTAGTCAGCGCTATCGAGATCGGCCAGAGCAGCAGCAGCGGCGCCAGCATCCAATCGAGAATGCCCAAAAAAAGCGAGTTGGGATCGCTCTCGGTGCCTTCACTGGCGAACGGGGCACGAGGCCAGTGCAGACGGCGCGGTGAATCAGGCATCGGATTCGGCAATAAAAATGGTCAGCGAAGCCGGCTCACAACTGATAATTCAGCTTGAGCTTCAGTTGCAAATTGCGCGCCTGCAAAAACGCCTCTTTCATGAACTTGCGTTCCAGGCTATTGAGCCGCCCCACGTAAATCCGGTTATCGACGTCGCCACCCTTCGTTTGCTCAATCTGCTGATGTTTCAGACGCAAGCGTTGAATGTAGTTGAACGCATCAATCACCGACTCGACATCGCCGCCCATCCCGAGCGGCATACCCTGCGCGAGACGCAAACGCTGAACGGTCGAGGCGGCGTCGATGCCATTCGCCAGCGAAAACACGCGCGCAACATCAACAAAGATGCGCGAGCCATAGGTTTTCAGGTCGATATAGGCTTTGCCTGCCGCGTCTTTTTCGGTGACAAAACCACGGAAAACTCCCAGAGGCGGCGACACCGCCAAGGCGTTGTTGGCCAGCATGCGCTGAAAGGCCGCGTCTTCCTTTGTCAGGGCAAAGAGGTGCTTGTGCATGCGTTCCGCCAATTCGAGCGCGCCATAAATTGGGCGCAAATCAAAAAAAATGGTCGAATTGAGCAGCGCCTGCGGGGCCGGGCTACGCACCCAGCGCGAGAAACAATCTTGCCATTCCGCCAGCGACAAACACCACTCCGGATTGGAGGCCATGATGTTGCCCTTGCACAGCGGAAAGCCCATCTTGGCCAGCCCGGCATTCACCTCGCGGGCAAAGTCGAGGAAGACCGGGCGTAATTGCGCAGTCTGGCTGGCATCACAGGCGAAAACGATGCCGTTATCCTGATCTGTGCTGAAGGTTTGTTCTTCGCGCCCCTCAGAGCCAAATGCCAACCAGGCCCAAGGAATCTCGGGCAGGACATGCTGGCTGGCGATCAGCGCAATCAGGCCACGCGTCAGGCGGTCGTTATAGCCCGAGATCAGCTGTGTCAGTTTTTCTGCCCGTAAACCTTGTTCCAGCAGCATAAAACTGAGCTTGCGCACATCGGCGGCGGCATCCACCAGATCATCGAGCGTCGCCGCAGAATCGATGCGCTTGCCAATCGTGCGCAAATCAACGCGGTGCAAATTCGCCAGATCACGCTCGGAGATCACACCACACAC
>CAZFSH010000176.1:0-6288 GCA_964521935.1 uncultured Propionivibrio sp. | reverse complement strand
GCAACTTCCCCAATCGTTTGGGTATCGACACCCGCGTGTACCTGAGCTCGGCCGAATTGGCTGCCGTCTGCGCACTGATGGGCAAGATTCCGACGGTCGAGGAATACCGCACGCAGGTCGCGGCGGTCAATGCCAAGGCTGGCGAGGTCTATCGCTACATGAATTTCGATCAGATCAAGGAATTCAGCGAAGTCGCCGATACGGTCACGGTCTAAGCTGTAGCGAAATCAGTCAGCGCCGTCCCACAGCGACTGACTTTTCAACGGCCCGGAGCATTGCTTCGGGCCGTTGTCTTTTTGTCGTTTAAGTTTGTTCAGCCAAGGCAAATCCCTCTGCTAATATCCGCGCATCCCCCTATGGACCGGTTGCGCCCATGATCCCCAGTGCATCGCTGCATCTGCTTAGTCAGGACAATTCGATTCCGGGTAATCGCAAGGATGGTTTCCGCTTTCACCACTTGCTATTCGTCGTTATTGCCACACCAATCTATCTGTGGCTCGAACTATCGTTCGGCGTACGACTGCTTGACAACATAGGAGGTCAGGTTGTCTCGCAAGACACCGCCGCAATTGAACACTGGGGACGTCTGATTTCCGGACTGGCTGTCTCCCTGCTGTTTCTCTCTGGCTGGGTGCGTCAGTGCGAAAAATATAACACCCCGTGGGTAGCGCGCATCCTCGTCAGCCTGATCATTACCTTGGCCTGCGTGGTGTTTACCTGGTGGGCACAAGGCAAAGTCATCGAGTTTTATGTCAAACGCTCGAGTGTCGAAATCAACACGGCGTTAGGCTTGCTGGGTGCCACCGTTATCGTTGGTTTTCTGGCCATGCGCGCCTGGATTCGCTATGCGATCTCGCACAACAAGTCACCGTACTGGCGACTTGCGCTGGGCTTGATTTCCTTGCTACTTGTCGGACACGTGTTGATCAATCACGTGGTCGACTCTTTTACCTCAACCCGACAAAATCTTGGTATCGAACGCCAGCAGGCCGCGACGCTGACCTTGGTAAGACGTGGCCTGGAAGAGCACATCTACGCACTGGATCGCGTGAATCGGGATGAACGAACCTTGAATAGTGCAGAAGGCAAAGCATTTCTCGCCCTGTTCCCGATTTTTGGCTCGACGATGGACCAAAACCGTTTCGCACAAGATAGGCCGTATCTGTTACGCGAACTCATGTACCGAGATTGGGACGCGCAGTTCGGTGAACAATCTTTTGGTGCATTTAGTGCCTCGGTGACGCAACTGAAACACATATACGAGACGATCTACCGAGCGAAAAACCTATCTGCTGCGCAGTGGTCGAAAAACATGAACGAGGCCTTGCCCGGCGCCGTGATGCGCAGGGGTCTTGATTGGCCTCAGTTTGCCGAACAGCCCGCCAGCCGCCGCTTTCTGCGCGGCAGTGTCGGCTGTCTCGATTGCGAATTCCGTTATGACATGGAACGTGATCCGTTCGGGCGCGAACTCCATAAGTGGACCCAAGCCCATAATGTGCAGCGTGCCATTGACACCTTTGGTTCAGCACAACACTTCGAAACGGGTCGTGATGGCGAACGGGCTGCCCGCGCTTACTGGGTGCCTATCTGGGCGCTGCTGTTTTCGATGGTGGGTGCGTTTACGCACATCTTCAAGATGATTTTTACAATCACCGAATATGCCCATCGGCAAACCTTTCACCGTATTCGTGCAGCGGACTCTAAACTAGCCAATGAAGTGATCGCCAATAGCCGCATAGTGACGGCGGCAGTGGTTGCCGCCATGATGATGGTGATCTACTTTGCCGATAACCGCATCACCGGTCACGAGCGCTATATCGAGTATCGACCACTCATGTGGCGGACTCACCCCATCACCGGCGCCATTGCCGCACACTGGACGGTCAACGCACAAGGATTTTTCTATCCATTCACCAGCAAAATCCGCCCGTCTTGGCTTGAGTTCAATACCGACCCCTTGTCGCACGTGCCATTACTGGCCGACTGGGTTCGCGAAGACATATAACATCACCGGAGGGAGTCACCCATGATTGGCTACATTACTGTTGGTACCAAT
The DNA here is from genome assembly GCA_964521935.1 of uncultured Propionivibrio sp. Lineage (GTDB taxonomy): Bacteria > Pseudomonadota > Gammaproteobacteria > Burkholderiales > Rhodocyclaceae > JADJEF01. Next base: position 4,232 of record CAZFSH010000176.1, on the reverse strand, counting down.
GATCTGGCGCGTGCCGCCGCTTTTTACGACAAACTATTCGAAAGTATCGGCGGCAGCCGCATACTCGAACCCGAGCGGGCCGTTATCTGGAGTTTCGGGCCGACCTGCGCTGCATTTGGGGTGACTTTGCCATTTGATGGCAATCCGGCGACAGTAGGTAATGGCGTAATGGTCGGACTGTCGATGACCAGCAAGCAAAGCGTCAATGCCTTTCATGCCATGGCACTAAAACTCGGCGCGACAGACGAAGGTGTCCCGGGTGCGCGCAGCGATACATTTTATGCCGCCTATTTTCGTGACCTTGATGGCAACAAAATTTGTGCGTTTTACATGACCTGATACTGACGAAAGTAGCTGAATGATACGTAGCGCTGCACAACGCCTGTTGCACCAAGACAACACCATACCGGGTAACCGCAAGGACAAGTTCCGTTTCGACCATTTGCTCTTCATCATGGTGGCAACGCCTTTATATCTTTGGCTGGAACTGTCCTTTGGTGTCACGCTGCTCGACAATATCAGCACCCAGGTCGTGGCTGAAGATACGGCCGCGATTGAACACTGGGGTCGCATCATTTCTGGCTGCGCCCTCGCGCTGTTGGTATTGACCGGCTGGGTCGCCCAAGCGGAAAAGTTTAATCTGAGGTGGTTTGCGCGTATCAGCGTGGGGGTCGTAATAAGTCTTTGCTGCATCGCATTCACTTGGTGGATGCAAGGTGCCGTCATCGACTTTTACGTGATGCGCACGCAAGAAGGCAGTGCCATTGCGGTACGCTCGCTGGCCATGATGACAATTTTGGCGTTCATCTTCATGCGCAACTGGATTCGCTATGCCGTAGCGAACAACAAAGCCGTGGCGCCGCGAATCGTCATCGGACTGGCGCTGTTTCTGATCAGTGCCCATTTATTCATGTCCAAGGTGCTGACAACGGGGCCAGAAGAACTTAAAGCCTTGGGTCATGAGCGTCAGCAGGCTGCACTGTTGACCGTCGTGCGTCGAGGGCTGGAGGAGAACGTTTATTGGTTTGCCAGTGTCGAAAAAGACAAAGGCTTGCTAACCAGCCCCGAGGGAAAAACCTTCCTCGCGCTGTTTCCCATATTCGGCGCCAGTATGGACAACAACCGGTTTCTCGCCGACCGGGAGAATCTGGTCTTTGAACTCAGTTACGCCGACTGGAACAACACCTACGGCCAGCAATCGTTTGATGCCTACCAGGGCGTCCTGAACGATCTCTGGGCAGCGTTCGATATCGCCTATGCCGAAGACTCGCAGCGTTACCAACGTGATCTCGCGCAAAAAGGACGTGCGGCGGCCGATGCCGCCTGGGACAAGCGCATTCGCGTGGTTCTTGATGGCGACTTCGCGCCGCCAGGCCTGACCTGGAAGCAGTTTGTCTCCCAACCGGTCGTTGGCGGTTATTTACGTAAAAAACTTGCCTGCTTTGATTGCGAGTTTCACTACGGCATGAATCGTGACGAGTTTTGTCGTGAGTTGTTTCGCTGGACACAGGGTCACAACGTGCGCCAAACGCTTGAGCGACTTGATGATCCCGCGCACTTTGAAACCGGCCGAGATGGCGAGCGTGCCGCACGGACGTTTTGGGTTCCTATCTGGGCCTTGTTGTTTTCCATGGTTGGCGCTTTCACCCATATTTTCAAGATGATTTTCACCTTCACCGAATACGCCCACCTGCGCAATTTTCATCGCATCGAGGCCTCTGACTCCCCCTTGGCCCACCAGGTAATCAAAACTAGTCGCATTGCAACGGCTGCCATTGTTCTGGGCCTGATCTCGATCATTTTTCTCTCAGACAACCGTATAACCGGTAACCCGCGCTACAAGGAATTACTGCCTAGTGTCTGGAAAAACCACCCCATTTCCGGCGGAATAGCTGCGCACTGGACGGTCAATGCCCAAGGCATCATCTACCCAATTACCAGCAAATTACGTCCTACGTGGTTGCGTTTTGATAACGACCCGCTAGAACACGTTCCCTTCCTGCGCGACTGGGTCGCCCAGGACTATTGATCTTTTGCCTGACACCTTCTCATGATTGGCTACCTTGCTTTGGGCACCAACGACTTGCCGCGTGCCGTTGCCTTTTACGACAAACTGTTTGCCGTCCTCGGTAGCGACCGCCTGCATCAGGACGCACGCACCGTTGCCTGGTCTTTCGGTATCACAGCGACCGCCTTTGCGGTCAGTCTGCCCTTTGATGGCCAACCGGCGAGTGTCGGTAACGGTAGCGTCGTGGCCTTGTCGATGGGTAGCACCCAAGAGGTGGACACGATCTTCCGCTTGGCCATCAGCCTCGGTGCAAAAGACGAGGGCGCGCCAGGGCCACGTGGCGATGGCAGCTACACCGCCTATCTACGGGACCTGGACGGCAACAAATTGGCCTTATTTTTTCAAGCCTAAAACTCTTCGCGCAAACGCCAATAACGTGGGAAGCGTGGCAAACCGTTCTTGGTGAGACTGGTGTAGCGATAGGTTATCAGGCTGCCCAAAGCCGGCGGGTTCCCCCGTTGCGCATCAGTCAGGCCTGAAGAAAGCTTGAAAATGCCACCGCCCTGCTCTGCAGGCATTTGCAGCCGTAGGGCGCCAAGTTTGCCACGGAACTTTCCCCGTCCCGGCTCGTAAGCGATTACCACCGCCTCGGCATCCTGCCACGGTTTTACTTTCAACAAGACGTCAGAGCGGCCGGTCACATACGCCGCATCAGCAAGATGTAGCATTAGCCCTTCACCGCCGGCGCTCACTACCTCATGCAGCTTCGCAGCTAATGCTTTCTGGTCGGGCAGTCGAAACTGCTCGACCAGCGTGATGGGCGCCGTGCCATAGCGACTGAGTTTTGCCTGCAACATGGCCAATCGGTCCGTGAAACTGCCCTCCCCGTCAGGGAGTTCAAAAACCAGGTAGCGCACCGATCGCCACTCTTCATCAACGGGGGAGGCCTTGCGCACAATTGCCGAGAGTTCATCAAAGCGCTCACGCCCCAGCCACAACTCACCGTCAAGCGCTAGATCAGCTGGCAACGAGGCAATAAACCAGGGTGGCGCCGGCACGCGTCGCCCGCTGCGAAATCGCAATTCGCGGCCATCCCATCGCGCACGTACCCCGTCAAACTTTTCACTGATCCAGTATGCGGAGACGTCGATGTTGCCTTGCAGAGTTTGCGCGAGCAACATCGCTGGTGGCTCCGCATGCGTTGGCATGCTGAGAGTCGTCAAGATCAGCAAAAAAATAAAACTGCGAAATAAGCGCATTGATTTACGTCAGGGTGAATATTGGTGACTCTGATAGTATCCTTCGTGGCAATCGGATTGCGTGTTCGGCTTGCATTGCCGGTGAGCACGTTAGCGCCTTAGGCTTACTCCCAATACTCCAGAAAGACAGTATGAAGCGTGTTGATGATTTTCGCCTGCAGTTAGGTAACAAGCAGGTCGTCCCCATCATGGTGGGTGGCATGGGTGTCGACATTTCGACGGCCGAGCTCTCGCTCGAAGCCGCCCGGCTTGGCGGCATCGGGCATATTTCTGACGCCATGATTCACGGCGTCTCGGATCGGCGCTTCAACACCAAATACATCAAAGACAAACTTCGGCAATACAAGTTCAACGTTGCCAACACTGATAAGTCGGTCGTCCAGTTCAACCTGGACTTGCTGACCGAGGCCACGCACAAACACGTTGGCTCCACCATGGAAGCCAAGCGCGGTGATGGACTGGTGTTCATCAACTGCATGGAAAAGCTCACCATGAACGCCCCCAAGGAAACCTTGCGGGTTCGCATGCGTGCTGCGCTGGATGCCGGTATCGACGGCATTACCCTGGCGGCGGGTTTGCACTTGGGCTCATTTGCACTGATCGAAGATCACCCCCGGTTTCGGGATGCCAAACTGGGCATCATCGTCTCGTCGCTACGCGCTCTGCAACTCTTCCTGAAAAAGAGTTCACGCACCGGCCGCCTGCCCGATTACGTTGTCATTGAAGGTCCGCTCGCTGGCGGCCACCTAGGGTTTGGGATGGACTGGGCCCAATACGATCTGGCTACGATTTTCACGGAGATTCGTGACTGGGTAATAGCCGAAAACCTGAATATTCCGCTGATTCCCGCCGGAGGTATTTTCACCGGCAGCGATGCAGCGCGTTTTCTCGAGATGGGTGCCGGTGGCGTGCAAGTCGCGACACGATTTACCGTCGCCAAAGAATGCGGCCTGCCGGAAAAGGTT
>CAZFSH010000175.1:0-6294 GCA_964521935.1 uncultured Propionivibrio sp. | reverse complement strand
TTTGAGGTCACGATTGCCCGGCGTGGCGAGCACTGCCGCATCAGTGGCGAGCTGGCTGCCGCGCGGCTGGCGGTCGATGCGGTGCGGCATTTTTATGCCGCCGCCAATGCGCCACTGACGATAGACGAAGTCCAGCTCGGCCTGATTGAACTGGCACGCCGCGAGCGCAAGGATGTGGCGACGTCACCCACCTTGATGACCCGCAAGAGCGACCTGCACGGGCGCACTCCGAATCAAACCCTGTACCTGCGCCAGATTCAGGAGCACGACATCACCTTCGGCATTGGCCCCGCTGGGACCGGCAAAACCTATCTCGCCGTCGCCAGTGCCGTCGACGCCTTCGAGCGCGATCAGGTTTCCCGCATCATTCTCACCCGCCCGGCCGTTGAAGCCGGCGAGCGCCTCGGTTTCCTGCCCGGCGACCTGACACAAAAAGTGGACCCGTATTTGCGCCCGCTCTACGACGCACTCTACGACCTGATGGGCTTTGACAAGGTCGCCAAGCTATTTGAAAAGCAGTGCATCGAAATCGCGCCGCTGGCCTACATGCGCGGGCGCACGCTCAACCACGCCTTCATCATTCTTGACGAAGCCCAGAACACCACGCCCGAGCAGATGAAGATGTTCCTGACCCGCATTGGCATTGGCGCCAAGGCAGTCGTCACCGGCGACGTCACGCAGATCGACCTGCCCAAAGGCCCGCATGGACAAACCCGGTCGGGTTTGATCGAAGCACGGCACATCCTCAAGGACGTGCGCGGGTTGGCGTTTACCGAATTCCAGGCGGCTGACGTCGTGCGTCATCCCCTGGTCGCACGCATTGTCGATGCCTACGAAAAGCACACCCAACAGACCCATGCCCCCACGCCTGCCCGAACTTGAGTTGAGCATTCAGTACCCCGCCGGTAAAGACAACGCGCCATCACGCAGCGCCGTGCGTCGCTATGTGCGCGCCAGCTGCAGCCTGCCCGCGCAAGTCACCGTGCGCTTTGTGGACGAAGAAGAAGGCCGCACGCTCAATCGTGATTACCGCGGCAAAGACTACGCGACCAATGTGCTCTCTTTCCCCTATGTGCAAGCCGACACTATCGTCGGCGATCTGGCGCTGTGCACTGCCGTGGCCGTGCGTGAAGCCGGCGAGCAAAACAAAACTGTGGAAGCCCATCTGGCCCACCTGATCGTGCACGGCATGCTGCACCTGCAGGGCTTTGACCACGAAACCAGCACCCAAGATGCCGAGCTCATGGAAGCGCGCGAGCGCGAGATAGTGCATCAGCTTGGTTACCCTGATCCTTATTGCTAATCCCTATGTCAAAACGCCACATCCCCGAGACTAAGCCACCTGGCCTGCTCGAACGCCTTTCCAGCCTGCTGCTGCGCGAGCCTGAAGACCGCGAGCAGTTGCTCGACCTGCTGCACAGCGCTTTCGAGCGCAAGCTCATGGATGCCGACGCGCTGTCGATCATCGAGGGTGCACTGGGCGTTGCCGATCTGGCGGTGCGCGACATCATGGTGCCGCGGGCACAAATGGACGTAATAGACATCGACACACCCATCGACGAGATCGTCAAACAGGTGGTGTCGGCAACGCACTCGCGCTTCCCGGTAGTGGGCGATGGCAAGGATGATGTGATTGGCATTCTGCTGGCCAAAGAACTACTCCGTCACTACACGGACGCGGACGGATTTGACCAGCACGATCTGCGTGACAGCCTGCGCCCGGCGGTGTTCGTGCCCGAAGCCAAACGCCTGAATGTGCTGCTGCGCGAGTTCCGCGCTTCGCGCAATCACATGGCTATCGTGGTCGATGAATACGGCGGCGTTGCCGGCCTCGTGACCATTGAAGATGTGCTCGAACAGATCGTTGGCGACATCGAGGATGAATACGACTTCGATGAAGCAGAAGACAATATCGTCAAAGATAACGCCGGTCGCTATCGCGTCAAGGCCGTCACCGAAATCGCCGATATCAACGAGGCCTTTGGCACCGAGTTTGCCGACGACAGGTTCGACACCATTGGCGGGTTAATCATGGACCAGCTCGGTCGCTTGCCCAAGCGCAGCGAAATACTGACCATCGCCACGCTGCGCATTCAGATTTTGCGTGCTGATAGCCGGCGCGTGCATACGCTGCTGATCGACGTTATCCCCCCCGCCGCTGAGACGGGCGACGGCGACGCACTCTGATCGCGGACGCCTCCTTGCGCCTGCCGTACTGGCTTAGCCCGGCGATCGTTGGCGCGCTCGCCGTACCGGCGTTTGGTCTGCCAGACAGCTGGCTGGGCGCCGTCCCACAGCCACTGACTTTTCTGTTGCCGCTGAGTAGCCTGGCCTGGCTGTTTCATAGACTGAATCACGGTGACCACTCTGGCCAGAGTGGTCACTCAGCCGCGCTGCGCATCGGCTACGCCTGGGGCATGGGATTTTTTCTCGCTGGCGTGTCATGGATCTACGTCAGTTTGTCGCAATTTTCCGGCTTACCCAGCGGGGCAGCGGCCCTTGCCGCGCTGGTGTTCTGCGCGTTTTTTTCACTCTATCCGGCACTGGCAGCATTGGGCTTTGCGCACCTGCGCCACCCCGGCAGCACCGCGAAAAACGCCCTGTACTTTGCGGCAATCTGGTCAGGCAGCGAATGGTTGCGGGGCACCTTATTCACCGGCTTTCCCTGGTTGTCGCTCGGCTACTCGCAGCTCTCGCCCAGCCCGTTTTCCGGCTATGCCAGTGTGCTCGGCGTGTACGGCGTCGGCTTTATGAGTGCCCTGTCCGCCACCTTGCTCCTCGCCCGCAGCCGGCTGGCCTTGATCAGTAGCGCCGTTCTGGTTGGCATCGGCGTCGTGCTCAGCGCCATGCCATGGACCACTCCCATCGGCGAACCCTTGACCGTGCGCCTGCTGCAAGGCAACGTCGCGCAAGCGGTGAAGTGGCAACCCGAGCAACTGGAACGATCGATCAGCACCTATCTGGGCTTGCTCAATCAAGCGGGCAAGCCCGACGGCCCAGTGCTCAATATCCTGCCCGAAACCGCCATTCCCCTGTTGTATGAGCACATTCCACAGGAAATTCTTTCCGCCCTGACCGCACACGGGCCAACACTGCTCGGCGTTGCCGTCAGGACACTTCCGCAAACACCCCTTCAGAACCATGCCGAGGAGGGCTACGCCAACGCCGCCATCGCGCTGGATAGCACGATTCTGGAGCAACCCCTGGGTATGTATGCCAAGCGCCATCTGGTGCCCTTTGGCGAATTTTCGCCGCCTGGCCTGAACTGGTTTTTCCGCCTGCTGCGCATTCCCATGGCGGACTTCACGCCCGGTCCGGCGGGTCAGCCCGCCATCGCCATCGCCGGGCAACGCATCGCGCCGAATATCTGCTACGAAGACGTGTTCGGTGAGGAGTTGCTCCCCAGCGTGCGCGACGCGACGCTGCTGATCAACCTCTCCAACACCGCCTGGTTTGGCGACTCGCTGGCGCAACCCCAGCACCTGCAGATTGCGCGCATGCGCGCCCTCGAAACCGGCCGCAGCATGCTGCGCGCGACCAACAGCGGCATGACGGCCATGATCCTGCCTGACGGGCAGGTGGCCGCACGCTTGGCGCCATTCAGTACCGGCGTATTAACCGTGCAAGCCCAAGGCTATACCGGCCTGACGCCGTACGCCAAATGGGGCAACACACTCATCTTGCTCATGATCGGCGGCGTCGTCGTGCAGGCAGCGTGGCGACGTCACCAGGGCAAGCTCGCCTGACAGCTTGCCGCCGTCTTCTCCTCGTCAGCGCTCGTCGGTTGGAGATGGGATGCACGCACGCCGAGCAGACGCAAACGCTTCTCCAAGGGCACCCGCCGCAGACACTCGCCTGCCGCCTGACGAATGCGGGCCGCATCGTCGGTCGCCACGGGTAAGCGCAGATCGCGCGTTACGGTACTGAAATCGGCAAAGCGTAACTTGATGCCTATGGTGTGCCCGCGATACGCTTTGCGCTGCAAATCAGCGGCCACGCGGGCGCACAAGTCAGTAAATATCGCCGACAGCGTCTGGCGGTCGGCCTGGGGGTGCAAGTCGCGGTCAAAGGTGGTTTCACGGCTGATCGACTTCGGTTCGGAGCGCGTCACCACCGGCCGTTCATCACGACCATGCGCCACATCCTGCAGCCAGGCGGCATAGTGCGTACCAAAATGGTGTTGCAGTACCGCCGGATCGGTATCGGCCAGTTCGCCTATCGTTTCTACGCCCAGCGTCGCCAGCTTCGCCGCCGCCTTAGGGCCAATGCCATTGATTTTCTTGACGGACAGCGGCCAGATACGCGACGGAATATCGGCGGACTGCAAAATGGTGATGCCATCGGGCTTATCGAGCTCAGAACAAATTTTTGACAGCAATTTGTTCGGGCTGATACCGATCGAACACGAGAGCCCCGTGGCCTCACGCACCGCCGCTTTGATCCGCTGCGCCAGACACATTGAATCCTCATTCAAGTCGCTGAGGTCGATATAAATTTCATCGATACCACGATCTTCAATAGCCGGAGCCACCGTCGCGACGGCCGCTTTGAACAAAGCGGAGTAATGCCGGTAGGCGTCGAAATCGACCGGCAAGAGCACGGCATCGGGTGCCAGTTTGGCCGCCTTCATGGTGCCCATGCCCGAGAAAACGCCGAGCGCGCGGGCTTCATACGTCGAGGTGGTCAGGACACCACGCCCGACATAGTCGCGCAAGCGAAAGAATTCGCGCGTACCGTCGCTGGCGATACTGGGCTGATGAACGCGACGACCACCGACCACAACGGGCTGACCACGCAGCTCCGGGTAGCGCAACAGCTCGACCGAGGCATAGAACGCATCCATATCGAGATGCGCAATACGGCGTACCTCGGCAGGCATGTTCAGGTTTTAACGAACATGGTCACCAAGGGCTGATCACCACATTGACGGCTCCAGTGGCCGTGGATCGTCGGATCAAATGTCGCCCCTTCGGGCAGGACATCGGCCGAATAAAAGTGATCGCCGGCGTTGAAGATGCGCGAGCTACCGTCTTGCAGACCAATCTCCATGCTGCCGGCGAGCACCACCAACCACTGCTTTTCAGTCGTGCAATGAAAATTGCTGCGAAAGCCCACGGGGCTTTGGCGCAACTGGCAGGCATTGGCCGGCAACAAGGGAGAGAGCATGGCTTGCGGGCTGCCTTCGCTCAGCGCAATCAACTCCTCACGAAAACGGGCGCGCCCATCGGTATCGGTGAACAGAATGACTTGAGTAAATGTGGTCATTGGGATTTCCCTTAACTTCCTATTTATTGAGCATGGCTTTCAGATTGGCAAAGGGCGAATGCGTCGCCATCGCTGGCTTTCCGGCGCCGAGGCCGTCCCCCGCCGCACCCGATGCGGCTTCCAACTGACGCTGATGCTCGTTATCGTGACAGTAGAGGCACAACAGCTCCCAGTTACTGCCATCGCTGGGGTTGTTGTGGTGATTGTGGTCGCGGTGATGTACCGTCAGTTCGCGCAAATTGCTCAGCGTGAAGGTACGCGCGCAGCGGCCGCACACCCACGGATACAGTTTCAGCGCCCGCTCGCGGTAGTCATTGCTCCGGGCATCAGCATCCTGCCGGGCTTTTGCGACCACGGCATCCAGCCGCTTCTGGCTATCAGCGCTCATGCTCATTCGGCCGCCACCAGCACGCTCACCGTACGGCGTACCTCGATACATTGCTCGATGTGTCGCCGCCCCACCGCCATAAAGGTGCTGTAGCCCAAGACCGCCGCACCAAGCGTGCCAATCAGCGGAATGAATTTGCTCACTTGCCGGGTTGTGAGGCGCAAGCCCAGGCCTTTGGCCAAAGAAATAACCAATCGTTTGCTCACCGCTTTGCCGATCAGCGTCGGCCCCAGACCACGAATGGTCTTCATGACCGCAGACAGCACTTTCGGATCAAGCCCCTGAATCTGGGCCTCACTTAAACCGAACTGCTCGGTAATGTTGGGCAGCAACTCCAGCAGCAAGGCCATATCGGCCAAGGCATCGACGCCGGGCAAGGGCACCGCCGAGGCAAGCGCCGACATGCGCGCGCGGCGACGGAGCAAAGCGAGACTTTGTGCCTTTAAGGCGGCGAGCTCGGCATCCAGCGGCTCGGCCCGAAATTTTTCGTGCTTTTGCTGTGTTCTGGCAACCACATCCACACCCCCGAAAGAAACAAGCCCAACCAAGCTAAGTGCTTGATTGGGCTTGTAGTGTTGGTGGGCCCGCACGGACTTGAACCGTGGACCAAAGGATTATGAGTCCTCTGCTCTAACCAACTG
>CAZFSH010000174.1:0-6331 GCA_964521935.1 uncultured Propionivibrio sp. | reverse complement strand
CTGGCCTCGCTGTATTCGGTGATCAACAAGTTTTTCGACATCCTGCCTGAGGTGCTCATCGGTGTGGCGGTCGATATCGTGGTCAATGGCGAAAAGAGTTTTCTCGCGCGGAACCTGCTGGCAGAGCTGGGCTTTGGCGACACCTGGTCGCAACTGTTGGTGGTTGGCGGCCTGAATGTAGTGATCTGGATGGGTGAGTCGTGGTTTGAGTATCTTTACAACCTGCGCTGGCGCAATCTTGCGCAAAACCTGCAGCATGCGCTGCGCATGGATGCCTATCAGCACATCCAGAAGCTGGAGATGCACTATTTCGAGAACCAGCGTACCGGCAATCTGCTGTCCATCCTGAATGACGACATCAATCAAATGGAGCGCTTTCTCAACGGTGGCGCCAACGAGATCATTCAGGTGCTGTGCTCCACACTCATGGTCAGCGCGGTGTTTTTTGCCTTGCAGCCAGCCTTGGCGGCGATTGCGCTGGCGCCGATACCGCTGATTTTGTTTGGCACCTTTTGGTTTCAGCGTCGCCTTGCGCCGCGTTATGCAGAGGTGCGGCAGGCGGCGGGCGATGTCTCGGCGCGGCTGAACAATAACCTGCTTGGTCTGGCCACGATCAAGGCCTACGCCGCCGAAGATTTTGAGGCCGCACATGTGGCGCAGGCGAGTAGCGACTACCGGCGCAAGAACGCGGACGCTATCCGCTGGAGTTCAGCGATCACGCCAGTCATTCGCATGGCCATCCTCGCGGGTTTCACGGCGACGCTGGTGTATGGCGGTTGGCTGACGATTCACGATCAACTGGCGGTGGGTGCGTATTCGGTACTGGTGTTTCTGACGCAGCGCCTGCTCTGGCCGCTGACGCGGCTGGCCGATACCGCCGACATGTATCAACGCTCGATGGCAGCGATCAACCGGGCGCTGGATCTGATTGATACCCCGATTCGTATTCCTTACGAGGGCAAGCATCTGGCCACCGACAGCGTGCGCGGTCGCGTCGAGTTTATCGGCGTCAATTTTTCCTACGGCGAAGGCGAACACTGCGAGCCGGTCTTGCGTGACATCTCGGTAAAAGTCAGCCCCGGTGAGACGGCGGCCTTTGTCGGCGCAACCGGCTCCGGAAAAAGTACGCTGGTCAAACTGCTGTTGCGTTTTTATCAGCCACAGGCGGGGCAGATAATGCTCGACGGCGCCGATATTGCCGGGCTCAACCTTCAAGATTTGCGCCGCGCCATTGGCTATGTGGCGCAGGATGCGTTTCTTACTGATGGCACCGTGGCCGAGAACATTGCCTATGGCTTGTCTTCGGTGACTGATGAACAGATTCGCGTTGCCGCCGAGCAGGCTGAAGCGATGGAGTTCATCGCCAAGCTGCCCTTGGGTTTTGCCACACGCGTGGGCGAGCGTGGACAAAAACTCTCGGGCGGGCAGCGACAGCGGCTGGCCTTGGCGCGCGCGATTCTGAAAAATCCGCCGATACTGATTCTGGACGAAGCCACCAGTGCGGTCGATAACGAAACCGAGGCCGCGATCCAGCGCAGCCTGGATGTGGTGAGCCGTGACCGCACAACCATTCTGATTGCCCATCGTTTGTCGACGGTGCGCGGGGCGCAGTGCATCTACGTGGTCGATGGCGGGCGCATTGTTGAGTCGGGCACGCATGAAGTTTTGCTCGCGCAGAACGGTGCCTATGCCGCCTTGTGGCGCTTGCAAACCGGCGAACGCTAAACAGCAACGAAGGACATGATGCTGACAGTCAATGTATTCCGTCGCCGCGCCCGGCTTTTTCTGAGCGCCAGCCTCGCGCTCGTTGTTACCCTCGTTGTTACCGCCTGTGCGATACCGGGGACACAGGTATCGCCGTATGCCTTTGAATTGATCGATGAGGCTCGCGTGGTGCATGCCGGCACCATCGATCCGCACAAGCAGGGAATGACGGTTGCGCTGGGTGAGGAGGTGTTCGTTGGGTTTTATGTGCTCGGTGTGGAGTCGGTCAGCTCAACCGCTTTCCCGCCGCTGTTTCGTCGCTCGTTTGGGTCTGCGTTTGGCCCTGCGCTTGGTTCCCGATCTACCCCGATATTTGCGCCGGCATGGCCGATGGAAACACGCAGTACGGTCATCTCGAACCACGCCCGCGCGCATTTGAAATCCAGCGCCGGTGGCCATCTGGCCTGCGAATTTATCCTCGATGGCTTGCGCGCTGTTGGCACCTGCGCGATGCCGGACGGCAAGACCTATCAGTTCGTTGCGGGGCAATGATGACCGTGGCATCGCCATCGCTGTTGGCGACTCGGGTAAGCAGTTTCCCGCCAGTTGTGGGGGCAGCGCCGCACATCCTGATTCTCGGCACCATGCCGGGCGCAGCCTCGCTGGCCGCCGGACAGTATTACGCGCATCCTCAGAACGCGTTCTGGAAGATCATGGCCGCGATCACCGGCGTTTCTGTTTCAGCGAGCTATGAGCAGCGCGTGCTGGGCGTGCAGCGCGCCGGCATTGCGCTCTGGGATGTGCTGGCCAGTTGCGTGCGTCCCGGCAGCATGGACGCCGATATTGAGCTGAGTTCGGCACAGCCGAATGCGATTGCCGCCTTACTGGCGCGGCAGCCAACGATACGACGGATTGGGTTCAATGGCAGTGCTGCCGAAAAACTTTTCAAGCGGCATGTGGCTCCGGAACTGGCGCTATCCGCGATCGATTATTGGCGTTTGCCATCGACCAGCCCGGCCCATGCGCGCTTGTCGCTGGAGGCGAAGCTGACTGTCTGGCGGCAGGCCGTTATGCCGCCGGCTTGACTAATTAGCTCGGGAGCCAGAGCGCAGATCTTCCGCCTTGACCAAAAACACCTTGCCTTCGGCGTGTTCCGTGTCCAGCCAGACCATGGGCAGTTCGGGGAAGGCGGCTTCGACCAGATCGCGGTTGTGGCCGACTTCGATGGCGATGACGCCATCATCGGTGAGGTGGTCGTCGGCTTGCGCCAGAATCAAGCGCACGATGTCGAGGCCATCTTCGCCCGCGGCAAGCGCCAGCGCAGGTTCCCGGCGAAATTCTTCGGGCAATCCGGCCATGGCATCGGCGGTGACGTAAGGTGGATTGCTGATGATGAGTTGATAGCGTCGTTCGGGAATTTCATCGAACAAGTCGGACTGGATCAGCTCGATCTGGCCTTCGAGGCCATAGGCGTAAACATTCCGTTCGGCAATCGCCAGCGCGTCGGTTGAGAGGTCAATGGCATCGACGTTGGCGTGCGGGAAATGATGCGCCAGCAAAATGGCCAGACAGCCAGAGCCGGTGCAAAGATCGAGCACGTCGGTGACGTCGTTCGGATCAGCAATCCAGGGGGCGAAGCCGTCCTGGAGCAGTTCCGCGAAGTAGGAGCGCGGCACGATCACGCGCTCGTCGACGTAAAACTTGAATTCCCCCAGCCAGGCTTCCTGCAACAGATAGGCCACCGGCAGGCGCTTGCTGATGCGCTGGGTGATGAGATTGTGCAGGCGCTGTTTTTCGCTACGCGTCAGGCGGGCATCGAGAAACGGCTCCATGCGTCCGCGCGGCAGCTTGAGCGCGCCGAGGAGCAGCCAGGCGGCTTCGTCATAGGCGTTGTCGGTGCCATGGCCATAAAAAAGCTCGGCTTCTTCAAAGCGGCTGACGGCCCAGCGCAGCCAGTCACGCAGGGTGAGGAGTTCGTCGATGACGGTGTTCATGAGGAGTTTTTTCTAGGCTAACAGGCGCGCAAACGCCTTTTCGTAAATCTGGGCGAGCGGTTCGAGCGCGGCGACTTCAACGCGTTCATTGACCTTGTGGATGGTCGCATTCACCGGGCCGAATTCGGCAACTTGCTCGCAGATGGTGGCGATAAAGCGTCCGTCGGAGGTGCCGCCGGTGGTGGACAGTTCAGCCGTGGCGCCGGTTACGTCCTTGATCGCGTCACTGAGCACCGTGCACAACTCGCCGCGCGGAGTCAGGAAGGGGCGGCCGCCGAGTGTCCAGCGCAGTTCGTATTCCAGATCGTGTTTGTCCAGCACCTGATGCACGCGCTCCTGCAGGCCTTCGATGGTGCTGGCGGTGGCGAAGCGGAAGTTGAACATCAGCTCGAAGGTACCGGGCACGACATTGCCGGCGCCAGTGCCGGCGTGGGCATTGGAAATCTGGAAGCTGGTCGGGGGGAAATACTCGTTGCCCTTGTCCCACTCAATGCCCACGAGCTCGGCGATGGCCGGTGCAGAAAGGTGAATCGGGTTTTTCACCAGATGCGGATAGGCAACGTGGCCTTGCACGCCCTTTACGATGAGCGTGGCCGAGAGCGAGCCACGGCGACCGTTCTTGATCATGTCGCCGAGCGTGCTCACGCAGGTGGGTTCGCCGACGATACAGCAGTCGATCAACTCGTTGCGTGCTTTCAAGGTTTCGACGACCTTGACCGTGCCGTCGGTGGCATCGCCTTCTTCGTCGGAGGTCAGGAGAAAAGCCAGCGATCCTGAAAACGCAGTCGCTGTGGGACGGCATCCTGCTTGATCTGGATCAAACAGTCGCTCGCAGGCGACCACGGCGGCAGCGAGCGAGGCTTTCATATCCGCGGCGCCACGGCCGTACAGCCAGCCGTCGCGGATCGTCGGCTCAAAGGGAGCGGATTGCCACTGATCCAGCGGCCCGGTGGGGACCACATCGGTATGGCCGGCGAAGCAAATCAGTCGACCATTTTTACCATTGGTTCCTCGCCGCGCCCAGAGATTGGAGACGCCACCGGAGTCGATGCGTTCGATGGTAAATCCGAGGGGCGCCAAGCGGCTGGCGATCAGGTCAAGGCAGCCCGCGTCATTGGGCGTGACCGAGGCGCGTGCGATCAGCGCTTGGGTGAGTTCGAGTACAGCGTCTGACATGGTGTTTAGGCGTCCATCTTGATCGTGAAGGCACTGAACCCGGTGCCGGGGGCGACGGACTTGGTGGGGTCAAGAGCGGCGGTTTCCGGGGCGGCAGCATTGTTGATGACTTGCTGCAGGTTATTGGCCGAGTCGGCGTTGGCCAAGGCTTCATCGATGGTGATGATGCCCTCCTTGTACATGGTGAACAGCGCCTGCTCAAAGGTTTGCGAGCCGGGTACCATGGCGTGTTCCATGGCGTCTTTGATCTCGTTGAGCTCGCCTTTTTCGATCAGCTCGGCAATGTGGCGGGTGTTGAGCAGCACTTCGACGGCGGCAGCACGGCCGCCACTGGGCGTTTTGATCAGACGCTGCGAGATGATGGCTTTGAGCGTGACGGCCAGATCGGCGAGCAGAGCCGGGCGGTTATCCAGCGGATAGAAGCTGATGATGCGGCTCATCGCGTGGTAGCTGTTGTTGGCGTGCAGCGTCGCCAGACACAGGTGACCGGACTGGGCGTAGGCAATGGCCATGCCCATGGTGTCCTTGTCGCGCACTTCGCCGATGAAGATCACGTCCGGCGCCTGACGCAGGGCGTTCTTCAGGCCGATCTGAAAGGCTTTGGTGTCGGAGCCGACTTCGCGCTGATTGACGATGGATTTCTTGTTGCGGAAGAGGAATTCCAGCGGGTCTTCCAGCGTCAGGATGTGGCCGGTGGCGTTCTCGTTGCGGTAGTCCAGCATCGAGGTCAGCGTGGTGGATTTGCCCGAGCCGGTGGCGCCCACCATCAGGATCAGGCCGCGCTTTTCCATGATGACTTCTTTGAGTACGGGCGGCAGGTTGAGCGAGTCAAACTTGGGGATGTCCACCGGGATATAGCGTGCCACCAGCGCCGGCGTACCGCGCTGGAAAAAGCAGGAAAAACGATACACGCCCACATCAGGCACGACGATGCGCGTCTGCAGCTCGCGCTCACGTTCAAACTCTTCCAGCTGCTCGGGCTTGAGCACCTCGGCGAGCAGGCTGCGAATCTGGGCATCGTCCATGATGGCCGGGTTGACCGGCACGGAATTGCCCATCATCTTGATCGTGATCGGGGCGCCAACCGACAGGAAGAGGTCGGTCGCCTTCTTCTCCGACATCAGGCGAAACAGCTTGTCCATCGTTCCCATGATTGGCTCCTGATTAGGTGGGCTTAATCGCGTAGCAATTGTTTAATCGCGCAGCAGTTCGTTGATGCTGGTCTTCGAGCGGGTTTGCGCGTCGACCTTCTTGACGATGATGGCGCAGTAAAGGCTGTGGCTGCCATCTTTCGCCGGCAGGTTGCCGCTGACGACAACCGAGCCTTCGGGCACGCGCCCATAAATGACTTCGCCGGTGGCGCGGTCATAAATCTTGGTGCTCTGGCTGATATAGACGCCCATCGAAATGACGCAGTTGTCTTCGACGATGACGCCTTCTACCACTTCGGAGCGGGC
>CAZFSH010000173.1:0-6331 GCA_964521935.1 uncultured Propionivibrio sp. | reverse complement strand
GACCACCAGGTGGCGCCATAGTTCAAGGTCGCCTGATTGAGCAAATTATTCGGCGTAGCCACCGCAATGGCATTCTGACTATTGATGCGCAAGCGATTGCCCAAGTCACTGAAATAGTCATCATCGGAAACACGGATCAGGTTCAGCGTGCCGGAGAGGCCGCCACCGAAGTTCTGCACATGGCTCAAGGCAAAGGCTGTCCGATCATCGCCGTACTGGCGGTCAGAAGGCAGATACTCTACCTTGGCCTGACCAGCAAAGGTCGGCTCAAGATAGCGGAACTCGGTCTGCATTTGCAGGCCGCGTTTGCTCATGAGACGTGGTGAGAACGTCGCATCCATATTGGGCGCGATATTCCAGTAAATCGGCTGGGTATATTGCAAACCACTACGCGTGCTGGTGCCAATGCTGGGCGTCAACAAACCACTCTTGCGCTGGTTGTCCAGTGGGAAGTTGATCCAGGGCGCGTACAGAATCGGCGTATCTTTGAAATAGATAGTGGTGTGATTGCCCACGCCGATGGCATCGTTGTAATCCAGCTTCAGCTCAGCAACCTTGGCATACCAGTCCAAGGAACCATCAGTATTGGGCGTGCAGGTGCTGTACG
Organism: uncultured Propionivibrio sp.; assembly: GCA_964521935.1. Taxonomy (GTDB): domain Bacteria; phylum Pseudomonadota; class Gammaproteobacteria; order Burkholderiales; family Rhodocyclaceae; genus JADJEF01. The sequence goes on along the minus strand of CAZFSH010000173.1, from coordinate 5,724 downwards.
TGGCATCGTTCAGGCGGTACTGACCATCGCCCTCGAACGTCATCAGCGACGCACTACCTCGGCCAACCGGCGTTGGCTTGGCCGGTTCGGCGCTGGCGAAGAGTCCTGGCTTGGGCTTGTTCAGCATGCTGCGCTGAATGACATAGGCAGGCTGGTCGAAATAACCCGTCTTGGCCTTGACCTGCATCTTTATGTGCGGGCCGGTCATCTGCTCGGTATCTTTCGAGAAACGCACATTGCCCGTGGCTTCGAGTTCATCGAGTGATTGCCGGTAGACCAGCAGATCGCTTTCCAGCATCGTGTCGTTTTTGGTCAGGCGCACATTGCCTTCAGCCACAAACTCGTCGGTGTCACTGCCGCGAATCACATCGGCCAGAATGACCGTCTCGTCGGGATTAACTACAGGGATGCGCGGCAAACTCTGTGGCAGGCGAGACAAGGCCGTGCCCACACCAACCTGGCGCGCATTGTCGATCTGGCGACCGGGCGTAGCGGCCAGCGAGGGCGCAGGCGGAACAAGGCAATCAACTACGCTCGCGCTGACTGCAGGCCGCGCAGGCATAGTGCCTGTACCCAACAGTGCGGGATCAACACGCAAAGCAGGAAGCTTGGTCGTTGTAAGCGTATCGGGCGCAGCGTCAGCAGTAATCGCCGGTGATGCCGACGGGGTAGCCGCTACCGGCACACAGGGTACAGTTCCCGCCAGCCTCGTTGTCGAACCCGTTGCAGCATCAATATTTCTCACTGCCTTAGCGGCGGACGGTGCACCAAGCAAAGCTGGATAAACACTTATGGGTGCTAACTTATTAGCCGGCGTATTGACGGCAGCTGGCGCCTTTGCGGGAGCGGGAGCGACCGCATTGCCTGCCTCCGGCAATGCAGCAGTTTCGGGCTTGGCCGGCAACGCCGGAACATGAGCGAGAGCGGGAGCACTTGCCGGTGCTGCGGTACTGGCAGGCGCTGCAGGCTCCGCCACGGTTTGCCCCAGCAGCGCGGGGTCTACGCGCAGGGCGGGCATGGCTTGCGCCATGGTGTCGGTTCCGCTCAGCGTGAGCAGAGCAAGGACTCCAAGTTTTCCGTAGCGGGTGGGCGGCATCAACAGGGCAGTATTTGAATTGAGCAGAGCATACGCAAACCGGCACGCGACGGGAGACGATTACATCACCTGCCAGTAGGCCCGCGCACGGCTGCTAGAATCGGCGGATTCTATCATCCCGCTTCCAGTGGCTTGCGGCTGCGTTCCCGGCGGTCTGTGGGTCACGGACATTTGACTCCATGCAAAGGCAACAACAGATCGAGCAATGGTTGTCAGGCTTGTGGCCCGACCTGCGTTTCACCTTGTCTCCGGCTTCGGCTGACGCCAGCTTCCGCCGCTACTTTCGCGCTATCCGCAGCGACGGTCTCACTTATGTGGTGATGGACGCGCCGCCCAGTCACGAAGATTGCCGACCGTGGCTGCATGTACAGCGCCTCCTCAATGACTCCGGCGCACACGTCCCCGCTGTGCTGGCTGAAGATCTGGACAATGGTTTTTTGCTGCTATCCGACTTGGGTAACGCCACCTACTTATCCATCCTTGATCAGGAGAACGCCGGGCTCCTCTATGGTGATGCCACCGCCAGCCTGATTGACATTCAGCGCGCCAGTCGCCCCGGTGTGCTACCGGACTACGACCGTGCCCTGCTTCAGCGCGAGTTGGATTTATTCCCCGACTGGTATGTCGCCAAGCACCACAACGCGCCCCTAGACGAGACAGAGCGCGCCAAGCTTCAGCAAGTATTCGAGCGCATCATCGCCATCAACTTGGCTGAGCCGAAAGTCTTCGTGCACCGTGATTACCACTCACGCAACCTCATGGTCATCGCCGACAAGCCCAGCGAAAACAGCACGGCACGGCGCAATCCGGGCATCATCGACTTTCAAGACGCCGTATATGGCCCCATCAGCTACGATCTGGTATCGCTCTTCAAAGATGCTTACGTCAGCTGGGAAGAGGAAGTCGTGCTCGACTGGCTGGTACGTTACTGGGAGCAAGCGCGCAAGCTCGACTTGCCCGTACGTGGCGACTTCGCCGAGTTCCACCGCGATTACGAATGGATGGGCGTGCAGCGGCATCTGAAAGTGTTGGGCATTTTTGCGCGCCTATACCACCGCGACGGCAAGGATGGCTACCTGAAAGACATGCCCACCGTCGCCACCTACTTGCGCAAAGCCTGCGAACGCTATGACGAACTGAAGCCGATTCTGCGTCTGATGGATCGACTGGATAATCGGCAGGTACAAGCCGGCTACACCTTCTGATGAGTGCCATGGTGATGCGCGCCATGATCTTGGCTGCGGGTCGCGGCGAGCGCATGCGTCCGCTGACCGACCACTGCCCGAAACCATTGTTAGCGGTTGGCGGTAAGCCGCTTATCGTCTGGCATCTGGAACGGCTTGCCGCTGCAGGCTTTCGCGACATTGTCATCAACCACGCTCACCTTGGCCTGCAGATCGAGCAAGCGCTGGGCGACGGCACGACATGGGGTGTGCAGATTCGTTATTCAGCAGAACCAGCGGGCGCGCTGGAAACAGCGGGCGGCATCGTCAAGGCGCTACCCCTTTTGGGCGAAGCGCCTTTCCTGGTCATCAATGGCGACATTTACTGCGACTGGGATCTCGCACAAGCGCACACATGTCTGGCCCTAAAAGATAACGCGCACTTGGTGCTGGTGGCCAACCCGGACCACCATCCGGCCGGCGACTTCGTGCTGCGCGAGGACGGAAAAGTCAGCCCCTGTGAGACGGTAGACAGCGAAAAAGCTCATAAATTTACCTTTGCCGGCATCGGCATATACCGCCCTGAACTCTTTGCCGGACTGATTGCCGGTGAGCCGGCCAAACTGGCGCCCTTGCTGCGCACGGCGATGCACACCGGCCAGGTCAGCGGCGAGTACCATGGCGGCGAGTGGACAGACGTTGGCACGCCCGAACGTCTTGCTGAGCTAAACAAGCAGTTGCACACGACACGCCACTAAAACGCCACTAACTCACAGGACGCTCCCATGAACGCCCCCTTCCTTCGTCGGCGCCACGCTCTGATCGAACGCATGCGTGCTGCCGGTGGCGGCATCGCCATCATTGCCACAGCCAATGAGTTGATTCGCAATCGCGACGCACATTTCCCCTTTCGGCCGGACAGTTATTTTCATTACCTGACAGGTTTTGGCGAACCTGAAGCAGTTCTGGTGCTCGTCGCGGAACCGGCGCGCTGCATCCTGTTTTGTCGTGAGAAAAACCTCGAACGCGAAATCTGGGATGGTTTTCGCTACGGCCCGCAAGCCGCGGCAGAAACGTTTGCCTTTGACGACGCGCACCCCATAGGCGAACTGGATAGCAAACTCGCCGAGCTCCTCGCCGACCAGCCGCAAATCTGGGCTGCGCTGGGCTATGACAGCGCCTGGGACCAACGCCTGATGGCCGCACTGACGGCAGTGCGTGAACAAGCGCGCGCCGGAAAACACGCCCCTGCGACCATCCGCGATGTGCGCGTCGAGCTTGATGAGATGCGCCTGATCAAAGACGCTGACGAGTTGGCGCTCATGCGCCGCGCCGGAGAAATTTCCGCCGCGGCGCACGTGCGCGCGATGCGCGCCACGCGTCCGGGCAGGTTCGAGTACGAAATCGAAGCCGAGTTGTTGCATGAATTCCGCCGTCACGGCTGCGACGCGCCGGCTTATACCTCCATCGTCGCGGGTGGAGCCAACGCCTGCGTACTGCATTACGTGAGCAACAACCAAGCGCTGCGCGATGGCGACTTGTTACTCATCGACGCCGGCGGCGAATATCAGGGCTATGCCAGCGACATCACCCGGACCTTCCCGGTCAACGGCAAATTTACCGGGGCGCAAGCCGACATTTACGCCTTGGTACTGGCGGCACAAGACGCCTGCATTAGCGCTGTAAAACCGGGCGCCAGTTTCAATGACTACCATGACGTCGCTACGCGCATCATCGCCCAAGGCCTCATTGACTTGAAGCTGCTCAAGGGCAGCCTGAGTGGCGTGCTGGAAAGCGGCGGCTACAAGCGTTTTTACATGCATCGTGCCGGCCATTGGCTCGGGCGCGACGTTCATGATGCCGGCGACTACAAAGTGGGCACTGACTGGCGCCGACTAGCCGACGGGATGGTGCTCACAGTTGAACCCGGTTGCTATATCCGCGCCGCTGACGATATACCGGAGGCTTTCTGGAATATCGGCGTGCGTATCGAAGACGACATTGTGGTGACGGCCAATGGCCATGACAACCTGACCGCCGGCGTGCCCAAAGCCATCGCCGACATTGAAGCGCTGATGCGAGGATAAGCCACGATGGCTCCCCCGAAAACCGATGCGATCGCCATCGTTGGTGGCGGCCCGGCTGGCATGGCTTTGGCGCTCGCCTTGGCGCGTCACGGCCTGCGTGCCGATATCCACGAAGCGCGTACGCGCGCCGCATTGGCCGGTGACCAGCGCGTATTGGCGCTCTCGCATGGCTCTCGGCAAATTCTTGACTGGATCGGCGCGTGGGCGCCACTCGCTGCCGCAGGCCATGTCACGCCCATCGCCACCATTCACGTCTCGCATCGTGGCGGGCTCGGGCGCACGCGCATAACCGCTGAAGAGATGCATGTTGATGCGCTCGGGCATGTCGTGCCTGCGCAGGCCTTGATTGCCGTGCTCGACCGGCTGATTGATGAAGCCCAGATCGACTATCACGAAAACACAAAAGTCAGCCCCTGTGACACGGCGCAATTATTGGAAAGTTACGCCTTGATTGCCTGGGCCGAGGGCGCGGTTGATCCGACGCTGGCGCGCGCGCGCGACTATGGCCAGCACGCCATACTCTGCGTCGCTAGCGTGGACAAACCACATCACAACGTCGCCTGGGAACGCTTTACCGAAGAGGGCCCCGTTGCCTTGCTCCCACTCGGAAATAGCGGCAAAGATTACGCCGTCGTGCTGGCCTGTGCCACCGCCGAACTCGATAGCGCACTCACCACCAACGATGCCGAATTTCTGGCGCTACTCCAACAGCGCTTTGGTGGCCGGCAGCAACTCATCGCTGTCAGTCCCCGCGTGCACTACCCGCTCGGGCTGCGCTGGCGGGAATCCCCGATCGCGGAACGGCAGGTATGGCTAGGCAATGCCGCCCAAACCCTGCACCCGGTTGCCGGTCAAGGCTTCAACCTCGCCTTGCGCGACGTCTGGGAGTTCGCCCAGTGTGCCGCCACTGCCACGAATAACTTGCGCGCTCCCTCGCTTCTTGCCGACTATGCCACCGCTCGTCAGCTCGACCGCCGCGGCATTATCGGCTTCACTAATTCGCTAATTGATACCTTCGGCACTGACTTTGCGCCACTCCGCCATGCCCGTGGCGCCGGTCTGCTGGCACTGGATTTATTCCCGCCACTACGTCGTTTTGTCGCCCGGCGCATGATGTTCGGGGCCAGAGGCTGGTAACTCACCGGTAACTACGAACGATCCGATATCGCTTTTCACTGTTTTTGGCGATTGCCCAAAAAATGGATTGCAGTAGAATTCGCCCCCTTCTCCCCGCTTAACCCCACCCTCCGTTCTTTATGGACTTCCTCGGCTTTTCGCTGCGAAACAATCTCTTTGTTGCGCCCATGGCCGGGGTAACAGACAGACCCTTCAGACAGTTGTGCAAACAGCTCGGCGCCGGGCTGGCCGTGTCGGAGAT
>CAZFSH010000172.1:0-6370 GCA_964521935.1 uncultured Propionivibrio sp. | reverse complement strand
GTCCATGACGCGTTCGTCAACCTGTTGATTCTCGCGGAAGGTGCCGGACTGGCGGAGTAATTGATCGACAAGGGTTGTCTTGCCGTGGTCAACGTGAGCAATAATGGCGATGTTTCGAAGGGCGCGTGACATAAGAAAAAACCGGGTAATTGAAAAGTCTGTGTTTGTCGCGTGTGCGGCAGGCTGAAGTCTTTTAGCGCTTGAGCCGTCGTTTGCAAACCGTTTAGCGTGCGACAAAAAGCCCAAAATTCTAGCATGTTGATACCCGCTTTCGGCCGTTTTTGTCTGTTGTGGTCTGTATTTTCAGGAGAAATTCATGCTTGGCATCATCGGTGGCAGTGGTTTGACCGAACTGGGAAATCTCGACGTCGTGCGGCGGGAGATTGTGCGTTCCAGCTGGGGGGATGCCTCCGGTCCGTTGAGTTTCGGCCGCATCTGCAATCAGGATGTCGTTTTTTTGGCCCGCCATGGCCATGGGCATACGATTCCGCCGCACAAGGTGAATTACCGCGCCAACATTGACGCACTCAAGCGCGCGGGGGTGAACGCGATTGTCTCAGTTGCTTCGGTCGGCGGTATTCGCCGTGACATGGCGCCCGGTAGCTTGGTTGTTCCCCATCAGATCATTGACTACACCTGGGGGCGTGAGAACAGTTTCCAGAATGGCGATCAGGAGCGGGTAGTGCACATTGACTTCACCCATCCTTACGATTCAGGCGTGCGCCGTTCAATTTTGCTGGCGGCGCAAGAGCAGGGCGAAGCCGTCATTGATGGCGCGGTGTACGCCACGACGCAGGGGCCACGTCTTGAAACGGCGGCTGAGATTGTGCGCATGGAGCGTGATGGCGCCGATATCGTTGGCATGACCGGTATGCCTGAAGCGGCGCTGGCACGTGAGGCGGGAATCCCCTATGCCGCCTTGTGTGTGGTGGCTAACTGGGCGGCTGGCAGAGGGAATTCTGAACAGGCGGTCTGCTTTGATCAGATTGAAAAGGTGTTGCAAGACGGTATGGCGCGGGTGCGCCGAACGCTGGAGCATTTATGCAGCGCTTGATCGCGCTGCGTCGATTGGCCTCCGCGGTGTGCTGGGTAGCGGTTTTTTGATTGCTACTTTATGTTTGCTGTTCTTTGCTTATCAGCAACAAATCAAACGCTCGTTTTATATCAAATTGTATAAACTTCAACTTTTTTGCACTTGGCCTGAAAGGAGTACCACTTGAAAATCCTGGTCCCCGTTAAACGTGTGGTCGATTACAACGTCAAGGTGCGCGTCAAAGCTGACGGCACGGGTGTTGATCTCGCCAATGTGAAGATGTCGATGAACCCCTTCGACGAAATCGCCATTGAAGAGGCTGTGCGTCTCAAAGAGGCGGGTATTGCCACTGAAGTGGTTGCCGTTTCATGTGGCGTTACTGCCTGTCAGGAAACATTGCGCACCGCAATGGCTATTGGCGCCGATCGCGGCATTTTGGTCGAGACGGATGTTGAACTGCAGTCGCTGGCCGTGGCCAAGCTGGTCAAAGCGCTGGCCGACAAGGAAGCCCCCCAGTTGATCATTCTGGGCAAGCAGGCGATTGACGACGACGCCAACCAAACTGGTCAGATGCTGGCTGCCTTGCTCGGCTGGCCGCAAGCGACGTTTGCATCGAAAGTTGTCATTGCGGATGGCAAAGCAACCGTCACCCGTGAAGTCGATGGCGGCTTGGAAACCCTCGCCCTGACTTTGCCCGCGATCGTGACGACCGATTTGCGTTTGAATGAGCCGCGTTACGCCACGTTGCCCAACATCATGAAGGCCAAGAAAAAGCCGCTTGATACCGTCAAGCCGGACGAACTTGGCGTTGATGTGGCACCACGCGTTACCACGGTCAAAGTCAGCGAGCCGCCCAAGCGCAGCGCCGGAATCAAGGTGGCCGATGTTGCTGCATTGGTCGAAAAGCTGAAGAACGAAGCCAAAGTCATTTGAGGTAAACATCATGAGCATTCTTGTTATTGCTGAACACGACAACGCCAGCCTCAAAGGCGCTACGCTGAACGCCGTGACGGCCGCAAGCAAAATTGGCGGCGACGTGCATATTTTGGTCGCCGGAGCAGGCTGCCAAGGGGCTGCTGACCAAGCGGCTAAGGTTGCTGGCGTCAGCAAGGTCAAAATGGCCGACGCGGCACACTACGGTGATCAGACCGCCGAAAATCTGGCTGCGCTGATTGTTGCTAACGCGGCGGGCTACACCCACATCGTGGCACCGGCTACCTCGAATGGCAAGAACACCTTGCCGCGCGTGGCGGCCTTGTTGGATGTCGCGCAGATTTCTGAAATCATTGCCGTTGAAAGTGCCGACACTTTTGTCCGCCCGATCTACGCCGGTAACGCGCTGGCAACCGTTAAGTCGACCGATGCGGTCAAGGTGATTACCGTGCGTACCACCGGTTTTGATGCGGCGGGAGCTGAAGGCGGCAGCGCGGCGATTGAAGCCATTGCTGCAGGCGCCGATCTGGGCAACAGCAAGTTGCTGGGGCGCGAGATTACCAAGTCGGCTCGTCCTGAGCTGGGCGCCGCCAAGATCATCGTTTCGGGTGGTCGTGGTGTGGGGTCAGGTGAAAACTATCATGCCGTGCTCGAGCCGCTGGCTGACAAGCTCGGCGCCGCCATGGGCGCTAGCCGCGCGGCTGTGGATGCCGGCTTTGTGCCCAATGATTACCAGGTGGGCCAGACGGGCAAGATCGTTGCCCCGCAGCTTTACATCGCGGTGGGGATCTCTGGTGCCATTCAGCATCTGGCCGGCATGAAGGATTCCAAGGTGATCGTTGCGATCAATAAGGACCCGGATGCGCCGATCTTCCAGGTTGCTGACTATGGCCTGGTCGCCGATTTGTTCACCGCTGTGCCGGAACTCGTCGGCGCCCTTTAATTCTGTTTTGTGCATGTTGCGGCGCCCACGTTTTGCTTGGGCGCCGTTTTCTTTGATTCTGGAGTCAATCTATGAGCACCTATACCGCCCCGCTGCGTGACATGCAGTTCCTGATGCAAGAAATCGCTGGCATTGATGCCATTGCGCAACTGCCCGGCTATGAAGAAGCCAGCAGTGATGTGGTTGAAGCCATTTTGGAAGAAGCTGGCAAGGTTGCTGGCGGTCTGCTGGCTCCGCTGAACTGGTCCGGTGACCAAGAGGGCGCCAAGATTGCTGACAAGGCGGTGACGGTACCCGCTGGGTTCAAAGAGGCCTACAAGCAATTTGCCGAAGGTGGCTGGGTTGGTTTGAGCTGCGACCCGCACTACGGTGGTCAGGGCATGCCCAAGCTGATCAATGCCGCCGTGGCCGAGATGTGGCGTTCATCGAACATTGCGTTCGCCCTGTGCCCCATGCTGACCATGGGCGCGGTTGAAGCGTTGGAAATGGCTGGTACCGATGATCTCAAGGCGACCTATCTGCCCAAAATGATCAGCGGTGAATGGACCGGAACGATGAATCTGACCGAGCCGCAGGCCGGTTCTGATCTTGCTGCCGTGCGCTCGCGCGCTGAGCCGCAAGCGGATGGCACTTATCGTATTTTCGGCCAGAAGATTTTCATCACCTACGGTGATCACAACATGACCGAGAACATCATTCATTTGGTGCTCGCGCGTCTGCCCGATGCACCCGAAGGTGTCAAAGGTATTTCGCTATTCATCGTGCCCAAGTTCATGGTGAATGCCGATGGTAGCCTGGGCGCCCGCAATGATGCGTGGCCGGTATCAATTGAACACAAGCTCGGTATCCACGCCAGCCCGACCTGCGTCATGGCGTTTGGTGATAACGGTGGCGCGACAGGCTATCTTGTCGGTAAAGCCAACGAAGGCCTGAAGTACATGTTCGTGATGATGAACGCGGCGCGTTTCTTCGTCGGCATCGAAGGCCTTGGTCTGGCTGAGGCATCGTATCAAAAGGCGGTGACGTTCTCGCGTGAGCGCGTTCAGGGCCGTGCGATTGAGGGCTCGTCGGCCAATGTGCCGATCATTAAGCACCCCGATATTCGTCGCATGCTGATGGAGATGCGCTCGCGCATTGAGGCGATGCGTTCGATCTCGTTCTGGTCTGCCGCGATCGATGATCAGGGACGCCGGAATCCTGATGCCGAAGCGCGCAAGCGTTACACCGCGATTGCCGAATTCATGACACCTATCGTCAAAGCGTGGTTGACCGAGACGGGCAACGAGATGACCTATCTCGGCGTGCAGATTCATGGTGGTATGGGCTTCATCGAAGAAACCGGTGCCGCGCAATTCATGCGCGATGCGCGCATCACGACGATTTATGAAGGCACAACCGGCATTCAGGCGCTGGACTTGATCGGCCGTAAAACAGCGCGTGATGGTGGTGCTTCGCTCAAGGCGATTGTGGCGATGATGCAGGAAACCTTGGCGGACGTGCGCAAGCAGTCAGGTGCTGAGTTTGCCTCGCTGGCCAGTGCATTGGAAGCCGCGATTGCCGGCGCAACCGAAGCCGGCAACTTTGTTGTTAGCCAGTTTGGTAGCGATGTGCGTGCAGTCGCTGCCGGCGCTGTGCCCTTCCTGCGTTTGATGGGTTTGGCGTGCGGCGGCTGGTTGCTGGCCAAGTCAGCCGTCATCGCGCAAGGCAAAATCGCCGCAGGCGATACCGACCCGTATTACGGCGCCAAGATCAAGACCGCCCAATTCTTTGCCGAGCACGCCATGACCGCCATTTCGGGGCTCGCGCGTGAAGTGGTTGCCGGTGGTGCGAGTACCCTGTCGTTGGATGACGCACTGTTCTGATTCGGTCGTTAAACTAGCTTAAGCTAGCAAAAAGGGACGCCGCGGCGTCCCTTTTTTGTTGTCTGCTTATGTTGCTGAGGAGCAGCGCCCAGAGAAGATGCGCCGTCCCACAGCGGCTGACTTTTACATCTGCTGATAAATCGGGCCTTCGCCGCCTTGCGGAACCACCCAGTTGATGTTTTGCGTCGGGTCTTTGATGTCGCAGGTTTTGCAATGCACGCAATTTTGCGCATTGATCTGCAGGCGCGGATTGTTGCCTTGCTCGTCGCGGACGATTTCATAAACACCGGCCGGGCAATAGCGCTGTTCCGGGGCATCGTAGATCGCCAGATTCGTGGTGATCGGGACGTTGGCATCCTTCAACTGCAGGTGACAGGGTTGCTCTTCTTCATGGTTGGTATTCGACAGGAATACCGATGAGAGCCGATCAAAGGTCAGTACGCCATCCGGCTTCGGATAGGCAATAGGCTTGCACTCCGCCGCGGGCTTGAGCTTGTTATGGTCGGCATGGTTGGCCAGTGTCCATGGGGCTTTGCCACGGAAAATGGTCTGATCGATGCCGAAGAGTAGCGAGCCCATCCACAAGCCTTTGGCCATGAACGGCTTGAAGTTGCGTGCCGTGAAGAGTTCGTCGTAAAGCCAAGAGTTCTTGAAGCCTTCCGGATAAGCGGTCAGTTCATCGCTGCTACGACCCGCCGCCAAGGCAGCTGCGGCCGCTTCAGCGGCGAGCATACCGCTCTTGATGGCGGAGTGGCTGCCTTTGATGCGGGAGGCGACCAGGAATCCAGCGTCGTCACCGATGAGCGCGCCGCCCGGGAACGTCAGCTTCGGCATGGACTGCAAGCCACCGGCTGCCAGCGCACGTGCGCCATAAGCGAGGCGCTTGGCACCTTTGAAGATCGGGGCGATTTGCGGATGCGTTTTCAGGCGCTGCATTTCTTCAAAGGGGGAGAGGTAAGGATTGTTGTAGCCCAAGCCGACAACCAGACCAATCGACACGAGGTTTTCCCCGTAGTGATACATGAAGGCGCCACCGTAGGTGTCGGACTTCAGCGGCCAGCCGGTGCTGTGGAAAACCAAGCCCTTGTCGAACTGCTCTGGCTGCACTTCCCAGAGTTCTTTGATGCCAATGCCGTAGGTCTGCGGATCACACTCAGCGCGCAGGTTGTACTTGGCTTCGAGCTGTTTGCCCAGGTGGCCGCGGCAGCCTTCGGCAAAGATCGTGTATTTGGCCAGCAGCTCCATGCCACGCTGGTGATTGGGTCCGGGCTCACCTTCACGGGTTAAGCCCATATCGCCCGTGGCCACGCCACGCACGGCACCTTTGTCGTCATACAGCACTTCGGCGCCCGCAAAGCCGGGGTAAATCTCGACGCCCAGCTCTTCAGCCTTGCTGCCCAACCAACGGCAGACCTGACCGAGGCTGATGATGTAGTTACCTTCATTGTGCAAACAGTTTGGCACCATGAAGTTGGGAATATCCACAAAGCCATGTTCGGTGAGCAAGGTAACGCGATCGTGCGTCACTTCAGTTTCCAGCGGCGCACCTTGCTCTTTCCAGTCGGGAATCAGCTCCGTGATGGCCCGCGGGTCCATGAC
>CAZFSH010000171.1:3283-6394 GCA_964521935.1 uncultured Propionivibrio sp. | reverse complement strand
TGCTGCGCGCGTGGTTGCTCCGACTCAATCGACAGGGAGTGCGCTGGCATATGCGCCATCGCTGGCTAGGCTGGGATGATGACGGTGCGATGGTTTTTTCCAGCCCCGCCGGTGAAGTAAAAGTCAGCGGCTGTGGGACGGCACCCAATGACATCTCCCCAACGCTCTTTGCTTTAGGCGGCGGCAGTTGGTCGCGCCTTGGGTCGGACGGGCGCTGGGTTGAGCTTTTTCGCCAGCACGGTGTTGGCGTTTCGTCGCTGAAGCCGAGCAACGGTGGGTTCGAGGTGGCGTGGAGTTCGCATCTTCGTGAACGTTTTGCCGGTCAGCCACTGAAGTCAATTTCCGCCTCGGTCCACTGCGCGGGTCAGCCGTCGTTATCACGGGCCGGCGAATGTGTGGTGACGCAGCATGGTCTGGAGGGTGGTGTGATCTATGCGCTGTCCGCCTACCTGCGCGAGCAAATTGCCGATCAGGGGAGCGCAACGCTGTACGTTGATCTGGCCCCGCAGCGCACGCAGGACGGCCTTCGTAACGCGTTAAAGGCATCGCGTGGGCGTGACTCCCTGGCTAACCATCTGCGTCGTTGCGTCGGCATTACCGGGGTGAAAGCCGCCTTGCTGCGCGAGGTCGCGACGCCTGAGCAGTTGGCCAACATGGACGCGCTCGCAGCGCTGATCAAGGCCGTGCCGGTGGTGCTTATTGCCACGCGCCCGATTGATGAAGCGATCAGCACCGCTGGCGGCATTGGCCTCGACGAGCTTGATGCGAAGCTAAGCTTGAAAAAACGCCCGGGCATTTTTTGTGCGGGCGAGATGCTCGATTGGGAGGCGCCGACCGGTGGCTATTTGCTCACCGCCTGTATGGCGAGTGGCGTGGTTGCCGGGCGAGGCATGCTCGAATATCTTGCCTCCGTCTCGACAACACAATCAGCGCCGTGACGCCAATGGTGCCATCGGCGCCATTGGCCTCTAAAGCTTAGGCCTGTTTCTTGTCGGCACTTTCCATGGGGCACGTGTTCATGCCCAAGAGCGTGTAAGCCGGGCAGAATTTGAACACGCCGGTGGCCAGAGCGACGACTCCAACCCACGCCCATAGCGGGCCACCCATAAGCGCCCAGGCGATGAGACCGACGCCCACCAGAGTACGTAAAAGGCGATCAATGTTTCCGACATTGGTTTTCATGTGTGACTCCACGGTGATTACGATGGGGTGAATACTAAGCTTATTTATGCGACGCCACACGGATGGAGTGCGTAGTAGCCCAATGTAAAACACGGCAGCGTCCCTGCGATCAGTGCAGCTCAGTGAATTTCAGCAAATTTCAGCCATAACGGGCGCGTGGTCCGACGGGCGTTCCAGTTTGCGTGGTGCCTTGTCGATCACACAGGAATGGCATTGTTCGCTCAATGGCTTGCTGAGCAATATATGGTCAATGCGCAAACCCTTGTTGCGCCGGAAACCCAGCTCGCGATAGTCCCACCACGAATAGCTTTTTTCAGCTTGCTCGAACAGGCGAAAGGAGTCTGACAAGCCCAGCTCAAGCAATTGCTGGAAGGCATTGCGCTCTGCTTCACTACACAAAATCTGGTCTTTCCAGGCGGCGGGGTCATGGACGTCACGGTCATCGGGCGCGATATTGAAATCGCCGAGCAGTGCCAGTTTGGGATAGCGCACTAGTTCGCCCTTGAGCCACGTGGTGAGGGCAGCGTACCAACTCAACTTGTACGCATATTTGTCACTTCCCACCGCCTGGCCATTGGGCATGTAGCCACAGACAATGCGCACGCCATTGAGGGTGCCAGCGATGACCCGTTTTTGCTCATCGACAAAGGCAGGGATGTCGCGCAGCACGTCGGCCGCTGGCTCGCGCGTGAGCAGCGCAACACCGTTGTAGGTTTTTTGCCCATTGTGGTGCGCGTGATAACCCGCCTCGGCAAGCGCGGCAAACGGAAAGCCGGCATCCTCGGTTTTGGTTTCTTGCAGACACAAGGCGTCTGGTTGGTTGGCGGCTAGCCAGTCGAGCACATGTGGCAGCCGAACCTTGAGGGAGTTCACATTCCAGGTAGCAATTTTCATGACCTGATTATCTGCGGATTGGAGGTCAATTGTGCTGCCATGCTGCGGAGATTACGCGTGGATTATGCTTGGCGCGTGCCTATAATCAAACTGAGCAATTACCTGTCGCGGACAGGATTCACCGGGAGAGCACCATGACTGCCCAACATGAACGTCGCCATTTCTGGCGTGCTGTATTTCATTCCTCGATTCGCCTGACCACCCACGGTGGCTTGAGCTATGCCCAGCTGATTGATATTTCGCTGCGCGGTGCGCTGGTCGAGGTGGCTGAGGGGTGGGCCGGCAGCAAAGGCGACGATTGCCTGCTGCAACTCGATCTGGCAGTGGGGGCGGCGATATCGATGTGGGCGACGGTGAGCCATGTTGATGGCCGGCATATTGGTTTGCACTGCACCAGTATTGACTTGGACAGCATTACGCATCTGCGCCGACTGGTCGAACTTAATGCGGGCGATCCGGCTTTGCTGGAAAGAGAGCTGACGGCGCTACTGACGGAGTAGGTGGAGTAAGCGAAGTAGGGCTCTAGCGAATCCGCTGCCGGCGCGATTCCACGCACTCCATCAGCTGGCTGCTGACATTGCGCAGACGCTGATTGAGCAGCATCAAAAACTCCATCATCAGCTTGACTCCGACCAGCGGCTCTTCTGCGATCATGCGCGAGAGCGATTCGCGATCGAGCACCGCAAACTCGACCTCTTCCAGCGCGATACAGCTGGCAAAACGGGGCTCGCCATCGATGAGCGACATTTCCCCCAATGTCTTGCCCGGTCCAGCGGTAGCAATTTGTGCCGGTAAGCCGCGGCCATCTTTTTTGACGATCTCGACGGCGCCGTCGAGAATGAGCACCATGAAGTCGCCCGCGTCACCTTCGCGAATGATCTCGCTGCCCAAAGGCGCGCGATAGCAGCGCATGTGGCGGGCAAGGCAATCCAGATCGCTGGCTTCGAAGTCTTCGAACAGCGAAATCGTCTGGATGATTTCGTGTATGCGCCCGACGAATTGAACCGCATCACCGAGCATGGTCATTTCCGAAAA